>JBCCEP010000049.1:0-15461 GCA_039030215.1 Pseudomonadota bacterium | reverse complement strand
GACAAGGTTGCGCAGCCGCGATTGAATCGCAAGTGCCCATCATGTTTATTGATACCGCTCGCCCTTGAATCTGATTATGACGCCGGAATGGAAGTAAATTCAATGCCGAAACTGAAGCTATTTGTTGCCCCTGGAACATGTGCAAGGGTTGCCACGATTGCCCTGGAGGAAATCGGCGCGCCATTCGAGACCGAACTCGTGCGCATTGCAGCAAATCAACAGAACTCGCCGGAGTTTCTCGAGCTGAACCCGAAAGGAAAGGTTCCTACACTCCTGATTGATGACGTCCCATTGACAGAGAACGTTGCCATCCTGTCCTGGCTGAACACACTATTCCCGGATGCCGGACTGTTACCCAAGACATCGGACCCGTTCGACGCCATAAATCAGACCGCAGATCTTGCCTTCCTATCTGCAACGGTTCATCCGACAGCAACACGCATAACGATGCCGATAAAATTCATGACTGACAGCGAATTGTCGTTCGAACAGGTTCGTCCCAAAGCCAAGGAAGCAATGAAGCCGATCATGAACATGATCGAGAAGCGGCTGGAAAACGGCCCGTGGTGGTATGGCGAAGACTGGTCTGTAGTTGATGCCTATCTGTACTGGGTCTGGTCCCGTATTACGAGCTTCGGTTTTGCAGATGATGACTACCCGAATCTCCGGCGTCATTTCGAACTCAGCAATCAACGTCCGGCCGTCCAACGGGCGATGAAGCGGGAGGCTGAGAATGTCGAGATCCTCAAATCAGAGGGGCTATTCAGAAAGCCGCGTTAATGGGAACAGGACACCCGATCCACACTATTGCGGCGACGAACGCTGAAACAGAAAGTAACACAAAACCGTCAGAACCAGCAAAAAGCCGGCTGTTGAAGCGAAGACAAGAAAGTAGTCGTTGTTATAGGCGAACAATACACTGCTGATGGCAAGCCCGATCGTTCCGCCCATCATCTGACTCGTCATGGAGATACTGCCCCCCTGGCCGTGTTTACTTTCGGGGAGGGCAGCCATAATGGCAGTCTGCGTGGGAACGAAGAGGAAGGGGAAGGCGATGCCCGCAATGATCAAGCCAACTGAAAAATAGACGATGTCCCCATCTGACGTGGACAGGCTCATCAATGCCAGTGCGATGGTCAGACCAAACAGCCCACCTGTCACCAAAAGGCCGGGCGGATGCTGGTCGGTGAGTTTCCCGCAAATTGGTGCCACGAACGGTTGGGAAATTGCAGACAGCATCACGAACAGACCGGCTTTGAGCGGCGAGAATCCAAGTGCCTCCTGTGCGTAGAGTGCTGCAAAAACGAAGATTGGCATTTTCGAATACTGCGCTGCCAGGATTGCTAGATTCGAGGCCGAAAATGCCGGGAACTTGAACAATTCGACATTGATCAACGGGGCAGTGAGACGCAATTCCAGGCGGACGAACAGAGCCAGCAAAACCGCTCCGGCAACAAGCAGCCCCAGAACAATAACCGAACTCCATCCCCAGACGCTGGATTGCATCAGGGCAAAGACTATGCAGAAGATTGATGTGGCCAGAAGCGCGAGTCCTGGCCAATCGATCTTGGGCGGTACAGGTCTTTCGACATCCCGCCATGACAGGGCTGCAACCACTGCGATAATGACCGTGAGTGGAGGGTTGATCCAGAAGATCCAGCGCCACGACAAAAGGTCGGTCAACAAGCCGCCGATCAGTGGGCCGGCAGCGAGAAAAATTGTGCCAATACCGCCACCGATGCCAATCGCCAGACCGCGTTCCTTGGGCGGGAATGTCATTGCCGTCATGGCGACGAAGAGCGGGAAGATTATTGCCGCCCCCAGACCTTGGACAGCTCTGGCGAATAGAAGAATCTCGCCTGTCGGAGCAAATCCTGCAAGCGCAGAACACAGTCCAAAGATCGCAAGGCCGATCAGGAACATGGGGAGCATGCCAAACTGATCCCCAAGTTTTCCGCCGACGGCCACGAAACAGGCGAATACCAGGAGATAGGCGTTTACCACCCAATGCGCCTGGTTGTCCGACAGGTTCAGTTCGGTTTGAATAGTCGGGAGCGCGATGCCGACAACGGTTTCATCCAGAAGCACCAGCCCCAGAACGCAGCTGACAGCAGCCAATAGCCACCATTTGCGATTTTGTTCCGTGATCAGGTTCATATTGCTCCCGGGGGTGTCGGACTGATGGATGACTTTGTCAGAGCGACGAATGGATGTCTATTGTTAGAATACTAGGAAGATACAGGCAATTTGGTCATAGCAACTGGGTGTGATTGTTAGTCCTGGATGGTCAAATTATCGACTGGAGTCAGCAATTGGCTTGCCCGCACAAATCCCCTTTTACCCCACAAAATAAAATTGTAGGGTCGAGTTGTTATGAGAGTGGGTATTTTTTCTCCAGGATGCTTCTTGGTTGTCTGTATTTCAGCCTTCTTGGCGGCTTGCAGCGATTCCTCCACCGGCGTTGCGCTGGGGACCCTTGAACGCGACCGGGTTGCACTCACTGCAACCGCTGACGAAGTAATTACTGCCTTGCCCGTTCCAAGGGGCGAATATGTCAGCGAGGGCACGGTTTTGGTGCAGCTGGACAACAGGGCTCAAAAAGCGGAAGTCGAAAGAAGTGTTGCAGAGGTCGCTTTGGCACAGGCCAATCTGGATGAAAAGAGAGCCGGGCCGCGTCCGGAGGATATCGCGCAGGCGAGGGCGCAGGTGGCTGCCTCCCAGGCAAAGGTCGTCGAGACCGAAACAGCATTCGAACGATTTGCGCAGCTGGAAAGTACCGGAACCACCAGCGAAGCGAAGTTTGATGTCGTCTTGTCCGCACGCGATGTTGCTCGCGCTGAACTGGCAAGAAACCAAGAGAACCTGAACGAGCTGCTGGCCGGCTCGCGAATTGAGGATATTCAGAAAGCTGAAGCTGAACTGGGTATTGCGGAAGCCAATCTGAAAGTTGCCGAGAAAGTTCTGGACGACCTGTCGGTGAAGGCATCCAGAGATGGTTGGCTTGACAGCCTGCCCTGGAACCTTGGTGAGCGGGTAACATCGGGAAGCCCGGTGGCTGTGATGCTAGCAGGAGATGCGCCCTATGCCAGGGTTTATGTACCGGAACCGCATCGTGCCAAGGTCAAGCAGGGCGACAAGCTGATGATCCATGTTGACAGCGTGGACGATCCGATTGAAGGGGAGGTGCGATGGATTTCCTCGGATCCGTCCTTTACGCCTTACTATGGTCTCAACGAAGATGACAGGGCGCGGCTGATGTATCTGGCGGAAGTACAACTTCCTGATACCGCGTCCGAACTTCCAACTGGCGTTCCGGTACAAATCAGACTCCCATGAGTGCATCTCCCGCCGCCACAATTGCAGTCGATGCCAAGGGCATCAGCAAAAAATTCGGTGATTTTACCGCTGTCAACAATCTTGACCTGTCCATTGAGGAAGGCACGATCTATGGGTTTTTGGGACCAAATGGTTGCGGTAAAACGACAACCATGCGGCTTCTTACCGGGTTGTTGACCCCCACAAACGGCTCGATTGAGGTATTGGGACTTACGTTGCCAAAGCAGGCGGAAGAGCTGCGCTTTCGAATTGGATACATGACGCAGACGTTCTCGCTCTACAAGGACTTGACCGTCGAGGAAAATCTGAAGTTCGTGTGCGATATCTACGGGCTAAATCGGCAGGAGCGCAAGGCCCGCATGGCCGATCTTGTCGATCGCTATAATCTTGGAGACATCGCAGACCGTTTTTCGGGAAAGTTGAGTGGCGGGCAGCGGCAAAGGCTTGCCCTGGCAGCCGCTGTAGTACAAGAGCCCAAGCTGCTGTTTTTGGATGAACCGACATCGGCAGTTGATCCGGAGAGCCGCCGTGACTTTTGGGAGCAACTATTTGACCTTAGTGATGCCGGTACCAGCATCGTTGTCTCGACCCATTTCATGGACGAGGCCGAGCGCTGTCACAAGATTGCCATTCTCGACGCAGGCGTGAAGCGGGCAGACGATTCGCCGACTGCCTTGATGGATAATCTCGGTGCAGCAGTTCTGCAGATCGACGGGACCAATTTACGGCAATTACGCGAAGATCTTATCAAACTGCCCGAAGTGGTTTCCGCTGCCCAGATAGGGTCGAGGTTGCGGGTTCTGGTGTCGCAGGATGTCGCCGATCCGGAGAGTTGGTTCAGCAAACTCACCATCAAACATGGCGCAACACATGCAGAAATTGTTCGAGCAAACCTTGAAGATGTGTTTGTGATCAAGACGAGGAAACAATGATGATTGCTTCCTTCCGCCGAATATTCGCGATCATGAACAAGGAACTTGTGCAATTGCGCCGCGACAAGGTGACGTTTGCGATGATCGTGATGATTCCACTCATCCAGCTTGTCCTGTTTGGTTATTCAATCAATACCAAGATTCGCGATATTCCCGTTGGTGTGGTCGATCAAAGTGGATCGGCTGTGGGGCGGGTACTGGTTAGCGTTGTTCAAGCGACCGGAGTCGTGAAATTTACCGCATTTTATACTTCGCTCGAAGAGGCCGAAGCGTCGGTTCGCAACGGCAGCGTACGTGCGGTTTTGGTATTGCCGGAAGACTTGACCTACCGACTCGTGAGAAGCCCGAGCGTCAACAAGGGATTACCGCCTTCGACCCAGGAAGAGGCCAGCCGACCAGTCGGACAGTGGATTGTCGATGGTACAGACACGGTCGTATCAGGCGCCATACAAAGCTTGCGGAACATGCCGCTGACGGAACTGTTCCATGATCCGCCGAACCGGAATACGGCGACGTTTGAGGTTGCGCTCTTTTACAATCCCGAGCAGCGTTCAGCAGTGAACACGGTGCCTGGCCTTGTCGGGATCATCCTTACCATGACGATGATCCTGTTTACCTCTGCGGCAATTGTTCGTGAGCACGAGCGCGGAAACATGGAAATGCTGATCACAACGCCGGTCAAATCATTGGAGCTGATGATCGGCAAGATCACCCCATACATTTTCATCGGTCTGATCCAGGCCAGTATCATCCTGGCGCTTGGTTATCTGTTGTTTGATGTGCACTTCTGGGGGAATCTGCTGAGTCTGTTCCTAGGTACACTGCTGTTTATTGGCGCCTGTCTGTCGGTGGGCCTGGTTCTGTCCACCCTGGCCACAACGCAGCTCCAGGCGATGCAGATGATGGTATTCATTCTCATTCCCTCGATCCTGCTTTCCGGCTTCATGTTTCCCTATGAGGGCATGCCGATTGAAGCGCAATATATTGCCGAGGGGCTTCCGGCCACGCATTTCATGCGGATTGTCAGAGGGGTAACGCTCAGGGACGCCACTCTTCTCGACATGCCATATGATGTATTGTGGTTGGCCGGTTTCTTTTTGGTCGGTCTGGCAATTGCCGCCCTTAGGTTCAAGAAGCGGCTCGATTGAGGTGAATCACCGGCTCAGAGTCAATTTTCGAGCGCAAGCTTAAAGCGCGCATGTTGAAGAAATTGCGGGTATCGGGAGATTCTGGTACTTCGCGCAAGGCCATCAGCTTTGAAAAGCGCATAGAGGTTATTGGATGACACTGGAAGTTTGGACCTTGTATGTATTGGCAGTGCTTGCCCTGATGAGCACACCGGGGCCAAGTCAACTTCTCATGCTGGCAAATAGCGGGGCACATGGTTTCCGGCGAGCTTTGTCAACTGCTGCCGGCGATCTTTGTGCCAATGCCTTGCAGATGCTGGCGGCCGGTCTGGGATTGGCGGCGGTTCTATCAGTAACCGGTGCTGCCCTCAACGTGATCAAATGGGCAGGTGTTGCCTACCTTATTTGGCTTGGTATTCGCATGATCAGGCGTGCAAAACCCGATGATCCAAAGTTGAACCAGTCCCAACCTACTGTGTCATTGCGCAATCTGTGGATGCAGGGATTTTTCACTTCCGCTGCAAATCCAAAGGCAGTGGTTTTCTTTGCAGCCCTTTTCCCACAGTTCATTTCTGCGGACAGCACATTCTGGTCTCAGTTCCTGATCCTGTCGGCGACATATATCGTCATGGACGGTTTATTCTTGTCTGCCTATGGCTTCAGCGCGAGCTGGATTGCGAAACGTTTCAGGGGTGCGGCCAAGGTCTGGATCGAACGTATCGGTGGAACTTTCATGATCGTCGCTGCAATCCTTCTAGGGTTAAAATCAATTGCCCAAAGATGAGTTGAAGGTCTATTTGACGTAGTCCCCGAGACGATCTTCTTGTCGAATGATATCCAATTGCCAATGATTGAAAAATATCCTAACCTGATCTTGGTTCGCTAACAGGAGAAGGTTGCAATGAAGAAAACAATAATAGTAATCGCGTCAGTTCTTGCGCTTTCTAGCTGCACGACGACCCAACAGGGCGCGACGATTGGTGGCGTGACAGGTGCAGCCATCGGCGCAGCCGCGACAGGCACCGCAGGCGGAGCAGTTGTCGGTGGTCTTATCGGCGGAACGGCCGGAGCACTTATCGGCAGGGCAGCGGCACCTAATACGTGTATCTATCGGAACCAATGGGGTTACCGCTACTACGCGCCTTGCCCAAGATAAGCCTGATCTAGCTTAAGACCAGTATTTCCGAGACGTTATTCGGCATGGCGGCGATTGCCAGCCGCCATGTTGTGCGCCTTGGTTTTGTCAGGTTGCCTTTGCTGATTGATCGTGATCATCAAACGCTTTCTTTGCCGCCGCAATTCCGTTCATGAATGCCGGAACGCCGGCGTAGGCGGCCATTTGCAGGATGATTTCAATGAT
This sequence comes from Pseudomonadota bacterium, assembly GCA_039030215.1. Lineage (GTDB taxonomy): Bacteria > Pseudomonadota > Alphaproteobacteria > Rhizobiales > Rhizobiaceae > BOKV01. The sequence goes on along the minus strand of JBCCEP010000049.1, from coordinate 8,706 downwards.
CTCTTCCCGGCTTACGCCAACCTGCATTGCCGCGCGGATGTGAAACTCCAGCTGGGACGGGGCTGTACCCATGGCTGTCAGCGCTGCTACGGTCAGCATTTCTCGCGTTTTCAGATCCAATCCGGGCCTGTCGAGTACATCTGTAAAGGCGAACCCGAAGACGATTTCCAGAAGGTCGGGTGAGACTGAATCCAGGCTTTCACTGATTGGGCCTGGCGCATGAGCATCGAGCTTGCCCAGGATCTCCAGGGCTTTTTCGCGTCGGGGTGAGGTCGGTGATTTCGTCATGCGCAAGCTCCCTTTTCTGCAATGGCCGGTGGTGCGAAAAAACACGCGAAGCCGAGAGAAGCACAATACCGAACTTTGTGAAATGCATCGACCTGGCCCGGATCGATTTGCAATCCGGCAAATGTTTCCTATCTACACCGTGAGGTGATGATCGAGGTTCAAATTGAACCACGCATCACTTGCACCCCGAAAATAAAAAGAGTTATGGAGGCAAATATGCTTACCGACCCGCCTGTGCGGCTTGTGGATGATGAGGATCGTGGCGGCTGCCGCTACCTTCTACCAAGTGAAGCCAATGATGGAACGCATCATTGGTGTGGAAAACAAAAGCGCGAAGGTTCTTCCTACTGCCAGGAACACTACGATCTCTGTCACTCTGTCATCGTTGGCGATAATCGCAAACGAGCTGCCTGAAGCTGTGTTTCAGGCCTGCAGAGTTGGGCCAACCACTGTGTACAGAGGCCCGCTGGCATGAATGTCGCGGTTGAATAGTTCAAGCTGCGGTTTCACGGAGCTATTCTGGTGTAACGATCAGTTCCGGCAAATCCTGTTTGGCAATTGTGCGGATTAGATGCGTAATATCGTTGAACAGCGATGCATGGACCGAACTCTGACGCCAAGCCAGGGCAATTGATCTGCGAATGTTGGATATATTGACGTCAAGAACCGTAATCTCGTCCCGTGTGCCGATTTCCGAGCGGATATAGAGGGCGGGCAGGAAGGCTATGCCCACGCCCATGCCCACCATCAGCCTGAGAGTATCCAGGCTTGTGCCTTCATAGTCTCTCAACAATGTCGCTCCAAACACGTCGCACAAACGGGTAACCTGGTCGTGCAGGTGATGACCGCTTTCCATGGCCAGGACACGTTCAGATTTCAGATCAGTTTTGGTGACAACCTTTTTCGAGGCCAGATGATGGTCGGGTGCGCAAACCAGCCGCAGCGGTTCCTCGAACAATTTTTGTATGACCAGATCCGACCTTGTAATCGGCATCGGGACAATAGCTAGGTCATGCTTGCCCGAGAGTAATTGTTGCGCCAGCGAGACCGGCTTTTCCTCTCTCACATAGAGGTTCATTGATGGATATTCCGCGTGCAGTTTCGGCACGATATGCGGAAGTAAATACGGGCCGAGTGTCGGCGGGACACCAAGCCGGATTGTCCCTTCAAATCCATTTGCCGAAATGTGGGCCAGGTCTTGTATGTCCTGAACACCGCGGAGTACGTCGATGGCTCTTGCTGCGACTTCGCGCCCAAGTGGAGTCAGCATCACGCCGGAGTGACTTCGCTCGATAAGCGCTACGCCCAGGTCTTTCTCCAAATGCTGCAATTGCACGGAGAGCGTGGGCTGCGTGACGTTCATTCGTTCTGCCGCACGCCGGAAATGCAGTTCCTGCGAGAGCGCTACAAGATATTCAAGCTGCCTTAGGGACGGCACGGCAATCCTCCAGATCAACATTCTGCGTAATAGATAAACTCTATTGATACTCGATGATAATTCAATTGGCGTCAATCGCTTACGATATCCATATTCCAGTCGTGAACACTGACAGGAGATCAATTCATGGGAATTCTTGAACTTATCATTTTGATTGCGGCAAGCCCCGTGATCGCCGTTCTTGTGTATGGCGCGTGGGAATTCTCTGCCGAGTCGTAAACCGACATCTTTTGTTCTGGCCATCCGCTGGCCGATGCTAATCGTAATCCATGAAAGGCAAAAATCATGAACATCAATCATCTATTCGAACAATTTATTCAGCCTGGCAATCAGGCAGCGGCACCCGCTTCAGATCATTCTTCCACACAGGGCAATCCAACAAATGGAGCCGGCATGCTCCAAAAACTGACAGCCGGTACGGCCGGCGGATTTGCCGGTGGTCTCGCCGCGGGCGGCTTGCTTGGCGCGTTAGTAGGTAGCAAGAAGATGCGGAAAACGGCCACGAAAATGGCTGGCGGCGCCGTTGGCTATGGCGGTTCGGCAATACTCGGAGCCCTGGCCTTGAAAGCCTATCAGAACTGGCAAACCAATAAGGACCATCCGGAGAATGCTGCGGGACCTGCGCCGAAGCACTCTGTGCCGATTACCGCTGAAAAATTCGATCCCGTCCGAAATGAGGATGCCACAGGGCAGCCCCTTCAACTAACCTTGGTTAAGGCGATGATCGCTGCTGCAAACGCAGATGGCCACATTGATGGCAAGGAGCAGGCTGCCGTGTTCGATGCGGTTGAACGCATGGATCTGGACAGTGATTCCAAGGCAGTTATCTTCGATGTCTTGCGCAACCCGCCGACCATCAAGCAAATTGCCAGCCTTGCGGACGGGCTTGAGCAGGCAAGCGAGATCTATCTGGCCTCCCGACTGGCGATTGATCCGGATCACCCTTCCGAAAAGCGCTACCTTAAGGACCTGGCCAAAGCGATGAAACTGCCAGCCGGATTGATTCAGGAAATCGAAGCGCAGTTTGAGCCCGAGCCAATGCCTGAGACAAAGGCCAATGAAAAACGGTTCGGACGAAATGGCAAAGTAGGCCTGGAGCCTGCCTTGTAACACGAGCTGATCAGATTCGCGGAAGTCCTGCGGAAGGGACCTGCCATAGTCTATCAGCGACGTACCCTATATTGAAATACTCGCAAGCCGCGCAGAAATGCGCGGCTTTTTTCTTGATGCTAAGGACATCCTTTATCGGTGTAATCAGCCACTCAAAGATTGTTATTATTATCTTTCAAAAAGTTAAATATGATCGAAAAAATCTATCAAACCTTGATATAGATTCGATTGGCAATCAGTTTGCGAGTCTCCCATATTTTTAGAACACGCCCCGGAATGTTGAGGACATTTTTTCGGGGTTATGAAAACGAAAATGGAGGTAATTCATGGATATTGTTGCTGTCGTAATAACATTCGCTGCAATTGCAGCCGTTGGCTGGGTATTCTACGATTTCAGTCAAAAATCGCAGAAATCCTCAGATTCGCCTTCCGGTACCACAGACGGGACCTATCCAAAGACACCCTATCAGGCGCCTGCGGAGTAACGCGACAAGCGCAAACACCCAAAGTGTCTTTGATCCCCGCTCAATCCTCCGTAGCCGTACCTCAAACGGTTGCGGGGGATTGCGGCATTGATTAAGGCGCGATCTAAAGACTGCCAGCTGTTTCCCTAGGACTGGCTCGCGGCACGCTGGTATGTTGTCTTCCGATCCATCGAAGCATAGATATGAGTGTAAGAGACCAGACCAGAGTAGGTGAATGGCGGATCTCAATGCGATATCTACCCGTCTTCCAGCGGGCGGTGGCGAGTTCAAGCTGGAACGTCTGACAATTGGCGTGTTCCGGAATGATCAGCCCACGCACCGGTTCAGCCTTGGCAAAGACAAAGCCGAGAACATACCCCTGATGGCGAACCAGGGCTGGATACTGCCTCCGGAAGCGTCTGGTATCTGTACCTATGACGCTCCGCTGGAGGTGATGATGGTCGAAGTCGCGCCGCGCGTGCTTTCAGAAGTCGGCATGGCTGATCCCAGAAAAATTGCGCCGGTAGTGGGAGACATCGATCCGCTGACGCTGGAACTGGCAATGCGTGCCGAGAATTTCAACAAGGGCGGTACGTTATACAAGGAAACCATGCATCGCGCCCTGGCGGTGCAGCTTTCAAATACCCTGCAATCACATGACAAGGTTCGAGTGATCGAAGATGTTCGGTTGCGTCGCGTCGTGGATTTTATCCATGACAATCTGGCTGAGGACCTGACCCTGGAATCGATGTCAAACCTGGCAGCCATGAGCGGTTATCATTTCAGCCGTGCCTTCAAGGCGGAAACCGGCAAGAGCCCGCTGCAATATGTGATCGCAGAGAGAATTTCCCTGGCGCAGGTGCTCCTGAAGACCACAAGCCTGACAGTGTCGGAAATCTGTTTTCGGACCGGTTACAATGACGTGTCACGGTTCGGGCAGCACTTCAAGCGGGCGACCGGGACGACACCGGCAAAATTCCGCTCGGAATAAGCGCCCAAACCAAACAGCAAGATTCGCATAAAAACGCGCAATTTTCGCGCGTTTATTGACGCACCCAATCCACCATCTTGGCGTCATGGCACCGGACGAATTCGCAGCCAATCCAATTTCCGGTGCAAAGGAGAACCAAGATGAAGACATTTATCCTTTCGGCGCTGGCTTCAGCCCTAATGGCTTCAACAGCCTTTGGTGCCGACGTTCAGACACGCAAAGTTACCTTTGAAAATGAAGGCTCGGAACTGGTCGGTACACTCTATCTGCCATCCGGCCATAAATCCGGCGACAAACTGCCCGTTGTCGTTGTGACCGGCGCCTGGACATCAGTAGAAGAGCAGATGCCGGCAAACTATGCCCGTGAAATGGTCGAGCGGGGCTTTGCGGCATTCACCTTCGATTTCAGGGGCTGGGGAAAATCCGGCGATTTGCCGGAGAACGCAAGATATGTCGAAATGCCTGATGCGAAGGCCTCAGATATCCGCAAGGCGATCCAGCATGTGGCTACATTGCCCGAGGTGGATAGTTCGAAAATCCATGGCTTGGGTATCTGTGCCTCAGCCGGCTACATGGTCGATGCAGTCTCCGGTAATCCGCTTGTACAAAGTGTTGGTCTGGTGGCTCCATGGCTCCAAAACCAGGAAATCGTCGAAGCCGTCTATGGCGGTGAAGAGGGCGTTGACGGCCTGATCCAGGTTTCGCGCACCGCTGCATCCAAGGGTGGAGAGATCATTCCTGCCGCTGGTCCGGAAGGCGCAAAAGGCGTGTTGATGCCGATCGGTGGCTATTACTACGAAGCCGAACGTGGCGCGATCCCCGAATATGACAACAAATGGAACAATGCCGGTTGGGAAGGCTGGCTTACATATCATCCTGCCGAAAACCCGCAGCGATTGGATAAGCCGTTGGCGATTGTCCATTCGGAAAGTGCGGCGATTCCCCAGGGCGTGAAGACGTTCTTGTCGGGATTTGCAGGTGAGGCAACACTGCAGTGGCTGGAAGATGTGAGCCAGTTCGATTTCTACGACAATCCTGAAGATGTCGAACGGGCCTCAGACGTTGTCGCCGACCATTTCCGTGCAAACACAAACTAATTTGTCTCAACACACAGCGGGGCGTTGCGAGATGGCGCAGCGTCCCGAAGCCAATTTTAAATCGGAGAAAGCAAGATGATCACGAAATTCCTCACAATTACGGCAGCGGCAAGCCTTTTCGCAGGCGTTGCCATGGCAGATCAGACTGAAATCAACCGCTCGATAACCGATGTTGCGGCAGGTGCCGATCGTCATGATTGGGACCGCGTTCGCAGTGCCTTTTCGGAAACGGTTACCACCGACTATACCGGTCTGTGGGGTGGCGAACCGGTTACACAATCAGCGGATGAACTGGTCGCCAGCTGGTCGGGATTTCTGCCGGGGTTTGATACCACCCATCATATGGTCACGAACCATACGGTTACGGAGCTGGATGGTTCAAAGGCAAAGGCGGAAGCCGATTTTACGGCAACACACCGGATTGATGACAAGCAGTGGACGCTTGGTGGCCGGTACAGCTATGAGCTTGTCCAATCGGGTGGCCGGTGGCTGATCACCTTCTTGAAGATGATGCCGTTGTGGGAAACCGGGGATCGTGGACTGGTCTCCACCGCCGGCGAACGGGCGGCTCAGAAGAACTGATTCTGGGCCTAGGGTCCTGACCCTAGGTATTCACTGAACCACCATCGACAACCAAGGTCTGGCCTGTAACGAAATCACTGTCGCTGGAAGCCAAAAAGATCAAGGCACCGATCAGATCCTGCGGCAGTCCATCCCGTTGGATGGCACGGGAAGCAATGACTTTCTTACGGGTGCCGGCAAGGTGATCCTCGTTCTCCAAGATGCTGCTGGACATCGTCAGGCCAGGGGCGAGTGAATTGACGCAAATTCCGCTTGGGCCCAGCTCGCGAGACAGGGCGCGCGTCATGGCTGTGATCGCGCCCTTTGAAGCGATGTAGTGCAGCATGTTGGGCAGGCCCTTGTAGACGGTGCCCGAGGTGATGTTGATGATCTTGCCGGAGCCGCGTTTTTCCATGATGGGCCCGATCGCCCGGATCATGTTGAAAGTGCCGCGCACATTGGTCGCCATGACCTTGTCCCATAGGTCTGGATCGATTTCGTCGTATCGCTGCATGGCAAGCGAGGCATAGACCGCAGCGTTGTTGACAAGAATGTTGGGTTCGGCGCCGGACTCGCGGGTCAAATCGGCAAACTTCCGGCATTGATCCGGGTCGCTGATATCGGTCTTCGCGTAGTAACCGTCAACTTCGCGCGCGAGTTCGGTCCCGTCGGCGATATCTGCTATAAAGACTTTTGCACCTTCATGTGCGAGTGCACGGGTAAATTCGGCACCCAATCCCTTGGCGCCACCTGTTACAATCGCGATCTTGTCCTTGAGGCGACCCATGTTCAACCTGTCGGCAAGCGGCCGAATTCGGCATAAATGTGTTTGGTTTCCATGAAGTCGGCCAGTCCTTCAAGGCCGTGCAATCTGCCCATGCCGCTTTCACGGTAACCACCGGTCTCGGCCTCAGCGAACAGGCGGTTGTGGCAATTGATCCAGACGGTACCTGACTTTAGGGCTCGTGCGATGCGCCTTGCGCGATCGTGGTTGTTGGTGTGCACGCTTGCAGCCAGGCCATATCGTGTTGCATTTGCGCTGACGACAGCTTCCTCCTCGCTCTCAAATCTCTGCAGTATGCCAATGGGTGAGAACAATTCTGACTGCACCAATCGGTGGGTGTCATCCTGGAGCTCGTAGAGGGCAGGGGAGACGACATTGTTCAAGGGATGACCGCTCAGGATTTCACCGGCCAGCAGGGTTTCGCCTTCTGTGCCGGCCAATTCTGTCTTGGTGACATAGCGCCCGGCGCTTTCCTCATCCATCAGCGGACCCATCTGATTTTGTGCGTCCAAAGGGTTGCCTGCCTTCACATCTTTAGTGGCGGCCACAAGTTTGGGAACGAATGTGTCCCAGGCAGAAGTTTCCACCAGGATACGGGCGACAGCGGTGCACATCTGTCCGGTGTGGGCGATCAGGCCTCTGACGATCTCGCTTGCCGCCTTGTCCATATCTGCGTCGGCAAAGACGAGAGCGGGTGCCTTGCCGCCCAGTTCGAGGGAGAGCCGCTTCAAGGTTAGTGCAGCGCTCGCCATTATCTGCTTGCCGGTGCCACTCGATCCGGTGAAGCTGATGACATCGACATCGCGATGGGTACACAGGGTTTGTGAAACCTCCAATTCGCCATGGACGACATTGATGACGCCTGGCGGTAGAGACGGACAATTTGCAAAACATTCGGCATAGAGCCGGTTGACGCTGCTGGTCTGGTGGGCGCCCTTGATGACGACGGTGCAACCGGCGGCAAGTGCCGGCCCCAATGACCGTAGCAACAAGGTTGACGGTGCGTTCCACGGCACGATGATGGAGGCGACACCGACAGCCTCTTGTGCGAAGATGGATTGCTTGCCTTCATCGATTTCGGAAACACGGCCAAATATCGCCCTTGCGAGGCCGGCATAGTACCGGGCTTCGGAAATTGCGGCATTTGTTTCATGAAGGCAGTGGGGCAGCACCTTGCCATTTTCGATCGCAATCTGATGCGCGATCTCATCCTTGCGCTGTTCGATCGCGTCTGCCATCTCCAGCAAGACTGCAGAACGGAGCCGGGGTTGGTGCGCCCATGCGGTCCGATCAAAGACTGTACGGGCGGTTTCGATTGCGTTTTCCGCTATAGTTTTGCCGCCTGAATGGTACTTCCCGTTTGGCGTGCCGTGGTAAACATCCGTTGTCGCGCTGACGTCACCATCTGTGATCCATTCGCCATTGATCCAGTGGCGCGCTGTATCTTCCTGCAATTCGTGTCACTCCAAAATGCAATGTGCCTTATTGGCAGCTCGACGATGATTACATGCTGCCGATGGGCGACCGTCAAGCGTAATTGAAGGTGAGCAGGCGTAGGACAGTCGAAATTGCCCTTGCAAACAAATTACGAGAATTCGCCAAATCCCGGTCGCGAATGGCTCGAACTTGGCTTATTGTCTGGGAGAATTTGCGTTAGACTGAACAAAAATTCAGGGAGGAAACTATGAGAGCATTATTGTCACTGGCTGCTGCTGCTACAATTGCGCTGACCGCAACGGCGAGCGCAAAGGAAATGAGCCTGGCCTATTTCATGGGACCCAAGCACCCGATGAATGCGGCTGTGTTCACGCCCTTTGCCGAGAAGCTTGCGGAGTTGTCGGGCGGCAAGCTTACCGTCAAGCAGTTTCCCGGCGGTGCGCTTAATTCCGTTCCACCAAAGCAATATGCAATTCTGCTCGACGGTGTGGCCGACATCGTTTTCACATTGCCGGGCTATACGGGTGACGTGTTTC
>JBCCEP010000048.1:0-15478 GCA_039030215.1 Pseudomonadota bacterium | reverse complement strand
CTCAAGTTTCCGGACTAAAGTTGCCAATTGCGGTATCGGCGAGCCACCACCCGACAATTGTTCGATTGCATCGCTCAGGTCAGTGGCAAGTTTCTCCGAATTCATCATCCGGGTGCGTTTCTCGGCCAAGGCGGTCTCTTCATCCGGCTCCGGTGCAAGGATCGAAAGTTCCTCCACGCTGGCACGCAAATATTCAGCTTCGCGCGCTCCGGCCGCCAGTTTTTCCGTAAGCTCCTGGTGTTCCCGAACACGCGACTGCCAGGCATTCCATGCTGCTTTCAGCAAATCCCGTTCGGTCTCAAGGCCACCAAAGGCATCAACAAGCATCTTGTGTCCATTGGTATCGATCAACGCCCGATCATCATGCTGGCCATGTATTTCTACCAGCATCTGCCCCAGTTCCCGCAGCAGGGATACCGAGACCGGATTATCATTGATATAGGCTTTGGTCCGCCCGTCAGACCCTTGCACACGTCGCAGGATCAGGTTCGTCTCATCCGTAATCGCGTTTTCCGCTAAAAGCTGTCTAATGGGATGATTGCCAGAAATCTCGAAAACTGCGACGACCACACCCTGCGGGCAGCCTTTTCGAACCAGCGCCCCGTCTCCTCGTGAACCAAGCGCAAGCGATAACGCGTCCAGCAAAATCGATTTCCCCGCGCCGGTCTCACCGGTAAGCACAGTCAGGCCGGAGGAAAAATCGATATCCAGCTGGGATATTAGGACGATATCACGAATCGAAAGTCGGGACAGCATGACAACCCAGACTATACCAGATTGGATTGTTCAGGATGCAAAAGATTGAGATATCCAGGAATTGGAATTCTCGTTTGGCACTTCACCACCAGCTTGAAGCAGCGCAACCGCGTCCTTATACCATTGGCTTTCCGGGAAATTGTGTCCAAGCACGGCAGCGGCAGTTTGGGCTTCACCAACAATTCCAAGCGCATAATAAGCCTCGGTCAATCGAGCTAGTGCTTCTTCAACATGTCGGGTGGTCTGATATCTCTCGACAACTGTTCTAAAACGGTTGATCGCTGCAAGAAACTCCCGGCGTTCCAGATAGTAGCGTCCGGTCAGCATCTCCTTGCCGGCAAGCTGGTCGAGCGTGACACGCATCTTTGTGCGGGAATCCTCGACATATTCACTTTCGGGATATTGTTCCACCACCGCATTGAAGGCGTTATAGGCTCTCGCAGTTATGGTCTGGTCGCGGCTTACATCCGGCATCTGGCGGAAATACGACATGCCAACCAGATATTGCGCATAGGCCGCATCCTGATCTCCAGGATAAAGCGTTACATAACGCGTACCGGAACTGATCACGTCGTCATAGGCACGGTTCTTGTATTGAATATAGGTCTGATGCACCAGCGCCCGGCGTGAATATTCCGAGTATGGGTGCTGCTTGTCGATCTCTTCAAACTTCTTGCGGGCGTTTCTCGTGTCACCGGCGTCAAGATCGGCCAATGCCTGGTTGTAAAGCTGATCGGCAGGCTTGATTTCGTCAACGAAATCACTGCTGCTGGTTTCGCTGGTCGAACAGGCAGAAACCGTCAGGAGCATCACAGCAGAAAACGCACCCAATACCCGGCGTGCCCTTACCTGGTCTCCTATGAATTGATCAGAATTGTTGCCTTGAAAAGGCATTCCGGAAACTCCCTGCCGGCATGTGATCTTCAAATTATAATCGACCACAGAAAATACCGCAATTTCAAAAATTCACTCGACACCTAGCGCGCTATTGGCGCCAAACTGTGGCGAAATCGCTTCAACCCGGAATGTCGTTGAGCGTCAAATCTGCGCAGCGTATGCCGGAACCCCAACCGCTACCAATTCTGCGTGGCGTACTTTTGGTTTTGAATAGGGTGATTCCACATATTCAAACGCGCTCTTGTCCGAAAGAAGCGCCTGCAACACCAGAGAATTAAGCTTGTGACCACCGCGATAGGAACGGAAACAACCGATAAACGGAGCACCCGCCAATGCCAGGTCACCAATCGCATCCAGCGTCTTGTGCCTTACGAATTCATCACGATATCGAAGACCTTCGGGATTGATGACTTTTTGATCGTCACCAATCACAACCGAATTCTCAAGTGACGAACCTAACGCAAACCCGGCAGCCCACAAACGCTCGACATCCTTCATGAAGCCGAATGTTCTGGCGCGACAAAGTTCACGGCGGAAAACCTCGGCCGACATGTCGGATTTGAAGCTCTGATGCCCGATGGCAGCAGAATCAAAATCTATATCGACTTCATAGCGCGTACCTTCATAGGGAATGAACTCTCCCCAGGATGCGCCCATATCAACCCGGATCGGTTTCTTGACCCGAAGATAGCAGCGCATCTTCGGTAACGATCTCAGGCCAACGGAATCTATCGCTTCAACAAATGCATCGGAACTTCCGTCCATGACCGGAACTTCGAAACTGTCGGCTTCAACGATTACATTGTCGACATTGAGAGCGCGGAGCGCTGCCATCAAATGTTCGACAGTGGCAATATGGACATCGGAAACGGAACCAAGAACCGTACAAAGATCAGTTGCCGCAACTGATGTGATATTTCCGATAATATCTTTGCTGTTACCCGACTTGGGACAGGTGACGTTGAAAAGAATGCCGGTATCGGCTTCTGCAGGATTTAACGTCATTGTAACGGGTTGGCCGGAATGAACTCCAAAGCCGGTGAACTCTATGCGTTCGCGCAGTGTGGTTTGATATCCCAACACATTAATCCCCATGAGTTCCGCCCTGTTGTTGCCGTTAGGAGTGGTCAGATCTTTTGCCTTTAAATAAGACCGCCTGAACGCTTTACTCCGCTCGTTAATTTGCGCTGAATCTCATTTTTGTCATAAAGAATCAGCATTTGAACCACATTCAACATAACCAGATGACGGGGCGACGCCAAATCACGCTTCTTTACGCAATGTTACGAATTCGGTAATCCTGTCTTACTAACATAACCCTTTTATTTCAATAACTTACGGGATTTGAGACTCCCGTAAGTTAATTGTTTGTTAACGAATTGTTTCAATTCGGGACAGGTCTAGCTGCTCTGTCTGCGAAGAAATGCCGGAATATCCAACTGTTCGTCATCCTGATTCGGACGTTCCGACGAATCAACGCGCCCATTTTGATCCAGACCTGAGCGTTTTGGTGCATATGGATTATTGTCGACCCGGCCCTGATTTGCTCTTGCAGGCTGAGGCGCAGCAAGTGACGAATCGATTTCTCGGACCTGCGGGGTCGACGCGCCGGCTTCGCCTTCAGTGCCTGAAGCTGCGGTTTGATTTTCACCAGATGCAGCTTCCTCGGAGCCATCTTTGCCGCTGAATCCATGGGTCAACTTCTTGAGAAGACTCATTGGACCGCGCTCATCACCCGAAGATGTTTTCTCCGCTGACCGCTGCTCTAGTTCGGCCCGTACCATTGGCGGAAAGTCTTCAACATCAGGAATGCGGGAATTGGCAACCTGACCATCGGGAACTTCAGCAGCCGGTGGTATGAATGCTTCTCCATCCGGCATGAGCTCCTGCTCAAGCGCATTCTTGAATTCATCGTCCATGCTGGCGTCAGAAATCTCCTGCGCTGGTTTGAGCGGAGCAATTCCAACCCCATCACGTTCAACCCTTGCGGCCGGAGCTGCTTTTTGGGCTTTCGCAGGTTGCTCGTCCTTGCTGGCAATCTTTGCCTGCCCGCCCGAAGTTTCCTTCGGCGCGTCCGATTGCATCTGTGCTGGTTTCGGCGTTGCCAGGCTCATCGGCGCTTTTGGCGCCGTCGCAACCGCATCGGCATCTTCAAAGATGGCCTTTACCGGTTGTTGTTTTGGCGCTGCCGGTCTTGTGGCTGTTTTCTCTCCCCCACCCTGGGAATTGGCCTGCTGTGCGCGATCGATACCGGTTGCGACAACCGAGACCCGGATGATGCCCTCAAGCGATTCATCGAAGGTCGCGCCAAGAATGATGTTGGCTTCGGTGTCGACTTCCTCACGGATGCGCGTTGCCGCTTCATCTACCTCGAACAGCGTGAGATCACGTCCACCGGTTATCGAGATCAACAAGCCCTGCGCGCCCGACATTGAAGTTTCGTCGAGCAATGGGTTTGCAATCGCCGATTCCGCCGCCTGAATGGCCCGGCCATCGCCACTTGCTTCCCCGGTTCCCATCATGGCCTTGCCCATTTCGCGCATCACCGAACGCACATCGGCAAAGTCCAGATTGATCAGACCTTCTTTCACCATCAGATCGGTAATGCAGGCCACGCCGGAGTAAAGCACCTGGTCTGCCATGCCGAATGCGTCGGCGAAGGTCGTCTTGTCATTGGCAATACGAAAAAGATTCTGGTTAGGGATGACGATAAGCGTGTCGACATTTTTTTGCAGTTCGGTAATCCCGGTATCGGCAGTAATCATCCGTCGACCACCTTCGAAGTGGAACGGCTTGGTCACGACACCGACGGTAAGAATACCCATGTCGCGGGCAACGCGGGCCACCACGGGGGCAGCGCCAGTCCCGGTTCCGCCGCCCATACCGGCTGTCACGAACGCCATATGCGTTCCCTGCAGGTGATCGGCAATTTCATCCATGCATTCTTCTGCCGCAGCCCGCCCGACATCCGGTTGCGAACCCGCACCCAGTCCTTGCGTAACATCAATGCCAAGCTGGATTACCCGCTCAGCCTTGGACATCATCAGCGCCTGTGAATCGGTGTTCGCCACAACGAATTCACAACCCTGAAGGCCACCATTGATCATGTTGTTGACTGCGTTACCGCCGCCGCCGCCAACACCGAATACCGTAATTTTCGGTTTCAGTTCCCGAATATCGGGTTTTTGCAGATTGATAGTCATTTCCTCGTCTCCGTTTGCCGGTCCGAAGAAAGTCGCATCAGTCTCTCCTTGAACCAGATTCTTTTTCAATTTCGTACCGGTACACGCCGGCACACGCCCGCCACTTTTTTAAAAACTCTCCTTTAGCCAACTGCCAAAACGGCCAATCGGTCCGCCTGTACCGGTCATCCGGTATTCACTTCTACCGCCGCTCCGCATGAAGCTGCGTGGTTCAAAATTTTCCAGATGGGTCATCTGCGGATAGATCAGCAAGCCGACACTCGCTGAAAACGCAGGCCCCTTTGCAGATTCTGGCATGCCAGAAACACCGGTGGGTCGCCCTATGCGCACATTCTTGCCCAGAATTCTTCGAGCCAGTTCGCCGACACCATTCAATTGGCTGGCGCCGCCCGTCAGCACGATCCGCTTGCCCACCGTCCCGGCAAAACCTGACGCAGACAGCCGGTCCCGAATAAGTTCCAGGATTTCTTCAACCCGCGGCCTGATAATCCTCGTTAAATGGCTGCGGGAAACCTGATTTGGCAAATCCCGTTCGTCATCACCCATGGGCGGGATCGAAATCGTGTCGTCTTCGCCATTGCCGCCCGACAAGGCTGAACCTTGCAATATTTTGATCTTTTCCGCGTCCTCTATCCGCGTCGACAATCCCCGTGCCAGGTCCATGGTCACATGGTTGCCGCCGACCGTGACAGCATCACAGAATACAAACCTGCCATCCATGAAGATCGAAAGCGTGGTCGTACCACCGCCCATATCTATGCAGGCACAGCCAAGCTGAGCTTCATCATCCACCAAGGCAGAAAGGCCAGACGCATAAGGCGTCGCGACCATCGTCTCAATGCTAAGATGCGCCCGATTGATGCACAATTCCAGATTCCGCAAGGGTGCATCTTCGGCGGTTACAATGTGCATATCGACGCCCAGCTTGTCGCCAAGCATACCACGCGGGTCGGACACGCCCTGATCACCATCCAGAGAGAACCCGATCGGCAATGAATGGACAACCGAACGCTCGCTAGCCAGCGCATGTTGCGCGCCGGTTTTCAACACGCGGGCAATGTCGTCTTCTTCGATCTGGTGACCGCCAAGGCTGATATCGGCCGAGAACAATTCACTATTCAATCTTCCCGAAGACACATTGACGATAAGCGATTCCACCGTGACACCGGCCATGCGCTCGGCAGCTTCGACCGCCAGACGTATCGAATGCTCTGCACCGTCCAGGTCAACGACAGCACCGGACTTGATGCCCCGGGCACGTTGATGCCCGATACCGATGACTTCAATCTTGTGCGTACGGCCGGGCAATACCGCGGATTCTTCGCGTGGCTTCAGCTTCGCAATAAGGCAGCAGACCTTGGAGCTTCCGATATCGAGTACCGAAACGACAGTAGGCCGCTTCGTGCTGAGCGGCTTCATGCGGGGAATTCCATCACGTGGGGAAAACAGCTTCATATGCCCTCCCCCGGATCCGATCTGACCAGTTCGCGCGCCTTGACCATTTCCTCATGCTGGCGTTCGCCGTCGTCACTCAGGGCAACCACGTATCGATCGTCAAATCGCAAATCGATGCGGGATATGGCACGTTCGAATATTGAGAAGTCGCGCTCCAGACCAACAAGCTCCACCAAGGAGGCCTCCGGATTTTGCGCCGGCAGCATGATCGTTACGCCATTTTCCAGCACAATGTCCCAGCGCCTCGATCCGACCATGACATAGGCTTTCGTATCGGATGCAATATCTGGGTACCGGCTGATCAGCGATATGATTTCGGCAGCACTTTCGTTTGCGCCGGGCCCTACAACAAGCGGCAATTCTGCAAAGCGATCATCAAACGTGGTGATCTCGTTGCCATCACGGGCAATTATGCGAAGCTCTTCGCCACGCTGCCAGATAGCAAATGGCGTGCGTTCGACAATCGAAACCACCAGCGTGTCCGGATAGGACTTCGCTACTGTAACATCATGGATCCAGGATACCTGCTTCAGGTCTTCGCGAGCCTTGTGAACGTCGAAGCTGAAAAGTGACTTTTCCGGTCCCAGTTCCAGCATGCTCAATACATCGATCCGCGACACTTCGTTGCCGCCGGAAATCTGAATGTCGTCAATCTTGAATCCCGCTATCAGGGCTGCGCGCTCAATCAACTGATTCGACTTGCCGCTATGGGCAATTGATACGACCAGCGCAATCCCGGTTACAAAGATGGATATCAGTGCAAGGCTGCGTTTCGATAGTGCATGTCCTTCATTGAAGAATCTCAGCACCATGCGAACCGGTTTGCGTAACAGACGCGGAAAGACGAAGCCGCCGGTATTCGCCATCGCGACCGGTTGCGTGTCCAGCTTGTGCACGGCCCTTTGGCCTATCGATTGCACGTTGCGTCCTCCACCATCCAGGTAAGTAGCTCTTCGAAACTGTGTCCCGCATACTCGGCGAGTTCGGGCACTAGCGATGTCGGCGTCATCCCCGGCTGCGTATTTACTTCAAGCCAGACAAGCTCTCCCGTACCCATGGGACCGTCGTCCAGGCGAAAATCGGAACGTGACACGCCTCTGCAACCAATCGCGGTATGCGCCTTAAGCGACAGTGTCAGTATTTTTTGGTAAATATTTCGTTTAATTTTGGCCGGACACTCATGTTTTGAGCCCCCTGGGGCGTATTTCGCGTCATAGTCGTAAAATTCGGTGTCAACGGGGATGATATCCAGCACACCAAGCGCAACGTCACCCATCACGGCACAGGTCAGTTCACGGCCGCCAACAAACCGTTCCACCATGACCTGATCGCCATATGGCCACTCGTCCGAATACAGTTCCTGGGGCGGTGTGGACATGTCTTCGCGAACGATAAGGACACCGTAGGAAGACCCTTCCGCGACCGGCTTGACCACATAGGGCGGCATCATCACATGCTTTTCCGCAGCTTCGAGACGATGCATCACCTTCGAAGGCGCAATGGGTATTCCTGCTGCTTTCGCAACGACCTTCGCCCGCTGCTTGTCCATCGCAAGCGAGGAGGCCATGACCCCGGAATGGGTATAGGGAATTTGTAGAAGTTCGAGGAGACCCTGGATGGTACCGTCCTCGCCAAAGGGACCGTGCAGAGCATTGAAAACCGCATCAGGCTTCAGGTCCTCGAGCACATGCGCAATATCGCGCTGCACATCGACGCGGGTCACGTCATAACCGGCACGTTCCAGCCCATCCGCACACGGATTTCCCGAGGCAAGCGAAACCTCGCGCTCGGATGACCAGCCGCCCATAAGGACCGCCACTTTCTGATAACGCCGTTCAGTGCTGATCGTCACTGACATGAACCGGTACCCTTCTCGCAACCACACAATGCCGTTCCGTTGACAAATGCCAACAGTTCAAACCTGCCTGCCCTGTTGCTGGATACGCACCGGCATACTGCCGGAAATTCGCCGCAATCACCGGTCGCAGGTTATCTTTGGGGTATTTCCCTGCGTACCGATCCAAACAATGTTGCCTGTTCCTCGTCGAACGAAGCAACTGATTTGCCAATGTAACTGAATCGTAAGATTTTCCAAGGCCCAACAGGCATCAATTGATGTGAAAGTGAAATTTGGAAGAATTTTCCTGCAATGTGTTGAAAAATCGCAATATTTCCGTGATTCAGTCACAATTTCTTCATGCTGCGTAATCCACCTGATAGCGGGTCAGTGCAAAGAAGCGGATTGTCATCAGAATTGCGGCAAATGCCAGGCCAACCGCCAAGCCGATCCAGATGCCGACACCACCCATATCAAGCATGAATCCGAACACATAGGCCAAAGGCATGCCGGCTACCCAGTAGGCAAATACGGCGATTACCATCGACATGCGCATATCCTTGATTCCGCGCAGCAGACCGGATGCGACAGCCTGTACGGAATCGACCAGTTGAAACGTCGCCGCAACGATCAATAACGGAACCGCATAGGCCAGCACATCCGCGCCATCGGGATTGCTATCCTCGAGAAACAGCCCAACCAGAAATCCCGGGATCGATATCAGAATAATCGCGCTCGTCAGCGCAACCGAGATCACCACGAGAAATGACGCGAGAGCAGCCCGATTGAGGTTTGCCGGATCATTCCTGCCCCTTGCCCGCCCAACGAGGATGGTTGCCGCCATGGAGAAACCGAGCGGGATCATGAACACCGCAGATGCGAGCTGCAACGCAATGCCATGTGCGGCAAGCGCAATCGCGCCAAGCCAGCCCATCATCACAGAGGAAGCGGTAAACAGGCCGACTTCAGCAATCAAGGTAAGGGAAACCGGCCATCCGAGGCTCAATAATTCACGAAATGCCGGCCAGTCTGCTCTCCAAATCCGCACATGGATTTCGTATTTGCCAACATCGCGTACGATCAGGCAGTAGCCAAACATGATCGCAAACGAAGCCAGCGTCCCCAACAGCGAAGCAATCGCCGCACCTTCCAACTCCAGTCGCGGGGCGCCCCAATTGCCGAAGATCAAGGCGTAGTTGAGCAATCCATTTGCAAGTGCTGCAATCAGGACGGCCACCAGGACAATCCGCGTATGTTCGAGCGCTGACAGGAAGGAACGCAGCGACATGACATAGAGCGCCGGGAATAAAGACCATTGGACAATCGTCATATACCCACCGGCCATCTGCGAAATATCGGCTTCCTGACCCAGCAAGACCAGGATCTTGTCGAGATTCCACAATGGAATCATCATGATGACGGAATAGCCCGTCGCAACCCACAGGCTCATTCTCGCGGATCGCCGGACACCCCGCTCGTCATCGCTACCGGCAGATTGCGCAATCATAGTCATCGCGGCAATGGAAAATCCGGCACCCAGCATCAAGACAAAAAAGAAGGAATGTGCACCCAGCGTACCGGCAGCCAATTCGCGCGCGCCGAGCCAGCCGATCATCACGGTATCTGTGGTACCAATGATGACCTGCGAAAGCTGCGCGCCTACCAGTGGTAGCCCCAGCTTCAAAACAGCAGCAATGTGGTCGCGCCAGCTTTTCAGCTGCGGCAGCGCCTTTTGGGTCGTTTCCATAATCGGCTCGAAGTAAATGCGGCATCCAAGAAAATGCCAGAAAATCGTTGATGGAGATGTTCGCAGGGCCGGTCAAGCGAATTTTTGCTCAATTAATGCCGGGTTCGACCTCTTTTTCGGGCTCGAATTCGCCAATTCGCTTGATTTCCCAATCAAGACGAACATCGGAATTCGCCAAAACCTTTTTCCGCACAGTCTCGCCGAGAAGCTCGAGATCGTAAGCGGTTGCCTCGCCGGTATTGATCATGAAATTGCAATGCATCGGGCTCATTTGCGCCCCGCCGACCAGATGACCGCGCATGCCGGCTGCATCGACTTCTCTCCACGCTGACGAACCCTCCGGGTTTTTGAAGGTCGAGCCACCCGTCTTCTCGCGGATCGGCTGAACCGTCTCCCGGTGGTTTTGAACTTCCGCCATCGCCGCTTCAATCTCCTCACGATCGACGGTCTCACCTTCGAACAGTGCCGACGTGAATATCATATCGTCTGGCACAGCGCTGTGCCGGTAGGTATAACCCATATCGGCATGGCTGAGCGTGTGAATTTTGCCGCCTCGATCCACACCATGAACCTCAACCACACGCTGGGTGGTTTCAGTTCCATTTGCACCGGCATTCATGCGCAAGGCACCGCCAATTGCGCCCGGAATGCCATGATAGAATTCAAACCCGCCTATCCCCGCTTCAAGCGCAAAGGCTGCCAGTTTCTTGTCAGGCACCGCAGCACCGGCAAGGATTTGCTTTTCCCCGACGCGCTCAACTGTGCCAAATCCCTTTGCCGACAACCGGATGACCACACCCCGGATCCCACCATCACGAACCAGCAAATTTGAACCGACGCCTATGACAGTTACTGGAACATCTTCGGGTAACACGGCAAGAAAGGCAGCCAGATCATCCCGGTCTGCAGGTTGGAAAAGAATATCTGCCGGACCACCCACCTGGAACCAGGTCAACCTGCTCATCGCCGCATCGACCGAGAGTCTACCCCGGATATCACCGATCAATGGCGCAAGCCGGTCGTGGAGTTCCTGTCCGGACATCTGTCGCCTATTTGTCCATTGGCTTGAGTGCTTCCAACTCGTCCGGAAGCGCATAGGCCCATTGCGTGATGTTCCCTGCCCCTAAGAACAGGACAAGATCGCCCGGTCCCGCCATGTCCGCAATGATTGGCGCAATATCCTGCGGGCCGGATACGGCCCGAACATCCTGATGGCCAGAGGATTTCAGACCCGTAACCAGCGCCTCTGCATCCACGCCGGGCAAAGGGTCTTCGCCGGCTGGATAGACTGGCGCAATGATTACTGAATCTGCATCATTGAAACAGGCACAAAAATCATCGAACAGGTCATTCAGCCGAGTATATCTATGCGGTTGCTTGACCGCGATGACCCTTCCATCTGCTGCTGCGCGTGCCGCTGAAAGTGCAGCCCGGATCTCCACCGGGTGATGACCGTAATCATCAAATACCTGAACACCATTCCAGGTGCCGGTTGGCGTGAACCGACGCTTGACTCCGCCAAAAGAGGAAAGACCGGCGCGAATATCTTCATCCCTAGCGCCAAGCTGATGTACGACCGCGATCGCCGCTGTGGCATTCGAGACATTGTAAAGGCCAGGCATCGGCAGTTCGAGATCACTGATCTTGTGCACAACACCGGATTTGCGATCCCGGATCAACACGTTGAAATGGCTCGATTGTCCCTCAGTTCTGACATCCAGGAACCGCACATCGGCCTGGGGGTTTTCACCATAGGTGACAATCCGGCGATCGGTGATCTTGGCAACCAGCGCCTGCACCTCGGGATGGTCAAGACACATGATACCGAAGCCGTAAAACGGAACATTCTCGACGAAAGCAGCGAAGGCCTCTCGCACCTTCTCGAAACTGCCATAGTGATCGAGATGTTCGGGATCCATATTAGTGACCACCGCAATATCGGCGGGCAGTTTCAGGAAAGTGCCATCGGATTCGTCTGCCTCGACCACCATCCAGTCGCCTTCACCGATCCGGGCATTGGTGCCATAGGCATTGATGATCCCGCCATTGATGACCGTCGGATCCATTCCCGCAGCATCCAGCAGCGTACCTACCATTGAGGTCGTCGTGGTTTTTCCGTGGGTTCCGCCAATGGCTATGGCTTTTCGAAAACGCATCAACTCTGCCAGCATTTCCGCACGGCGCACGATAGGCAAATTGCGCTCATGCGCTTCAATCCGCTCCGGATTGCTCTGCGGGATCGCACTTGATGCGACCACTACCTCCGCATCACCGATGTTCTCAGCCTGATGCCCGATTGCGACCGCTATGCCCCTGTCGCGCAACCGCTGCACATTGGCGCCGTCATTTTGGTCTGACCCCTGAACCTGATAGCCGAGATTGTGCAGGACTTCGGCTATACCGCTCATGCCGATACCGCCAATTCCGATAAAATGCACAAGGCCAATGGATTCCGGCATTTTCATAAAGGCGGTGTCCTGATGCTCATTCTACGATGTCGGAACCGCGGCGGGTGATGATTTGCTCTACGCAATCTGCAAGACCTGCGGCGGCGTCCATTTTTCCCGTCTTTTTCGCTTTTTCCGCCGCCAAAGCAAGCCCTTTGGGATCATCCATGGCATTTTTCAACCGTTCAGCCAGCTTTTCGGCCGACAAATCCGCTTGTTCACAAATCCACGCCCCACCCGAACTGGCCACCGTCTGGGCATTCATCGCCTGATCATGATCTAGCGCAAAGGGGAACGGCACGAGAATGGATGGCCTGCCAATCACGGAGAGTTCGGAGACCGATGATGCACCCGCACGGCAGATCACAAGATCAGCCTTGGCAATTTTCTCCGGCATGTCACCGAAGAAAGGCGCTACCTCAGCGGTAATGTTGTTTTGCTTGTAATAGTCTTCCACGCCAGCCTGGTCTTCCGGTCGGGCCTGATGAACGATCCGCAGTATCTTCCGCGTCTTTGCGTCAAGAAGATCAATCGCCTTCGGCATGATCTGGCTGAAGAATTGCGCACCCTGGCTGCCACCGAAGATCAACAAATGAAACGGGTCGCCTTTCTTGCGGCGGTTATAGGATATTTTCGCTGCCTCCAGCACTGCGGGTCGAACCGGATTACCGGTGATGATCACCGGCATGCCATTGATTGAAGTTCCTAACGTAGTCGCGAAACCCATCGCAACCATGTCGGCTCGTTTGGAAAGCAGCCTGTTTGCCCTGCCGATGATAGCATTGGCGTCATGCAGGAGCGTCGGCAGCTTCATTCGCTGTGCGGCAATCACCGGCGGCAAGGTTGGATAACCACCAAAACCAACCACTGCCAACGGCGAAAGTTTTTTGATCAGTTCGCGCGATTGAAGATAACCCCGCCATAAGGTCCAAAGCGCCTTTGAAATTGCAATCGGGTTCTTGCCGCTCGGCGTGGCCGACCGGATAATGTGAATGTCCTTCGCCGGAAACTTGCCCGCATAACGATCGGCGCGTTCATCGGTCGCCAGATGTACCTCGTAACCTCGCTTTACCAGCTCATGCGCCAGTGCTTCAGCCGGGAACAGATGACCGCCCGTGCCGCCAGCGCAAAGTAGGACAACGCCACGATCCATCTGGTTTCACTCTGCCGGTGTGTAGTTGCGAACCGAAAATCCATAGGGCGCCAACCGCCGGGTCTCCGGCCTTTGCCGGGTCAGGGCAAGCAGCGCGCCCATGGCAAATCCCATCGAAATCAGGGACGACCCGCCATAGGAGATAAATGGCAGTGTCATGCCCTTGGCAGGCATCAACTGCAGATTGACCATCATGTTGATGATCGATTGCATGGCAAACAGGGTCACCAATCCGCTTGTGGCATATCGGACATAGGAATCCTTCTCGTAGAGCGCATGGTTCAGACCGCGGATGACGATAAACGCGAAGATCGCCACTAATAACAGGCAGGCCAGGATCCCGAATTCCTCGGCGGCAACCGCAAACGGAAAATCGGCATGACTATCTGGAATGATCCGCTTGACCGTTCCTTCCCCCGGCCCCTGCCCCAACCAGCCACCATTGATGATCGCCTCGCGGGCTGTTTCCACCTGGAAATTGTCACCCTCACCCGTGACAAAACGGTCGATCCGCCCTGCTACATGCGGAAAGAACATATAGGCTGCAACCAACCCACCGATTCCGATCAAGCCCAGCGCAATGATCCACAACCAAGGCATGCCTGCCATGAAGAAGAGCGCGCCCCATACCACTGCGATCAGCAGCGTCTGACCGAAATCAGGCTGCGCAACCAGGAGCGCTGCAACAATCGCAAACAGGATGATGGAGAAGAGATTACCGGGAATGTCCGGTCGCCTGGAATTCTCTGCGAACAGCCAGGCAGTGATGATTACAAAACCAGGTTTCATGAATTCCGATGGCTGCAAGGTGAAACCCAGAATGGAGAGCCATCTCCGCGAACCCTTTACCTCGGTTCCGACGAACAAGGTTGCGATCATCAGCAGGATCGCAACACCCAATACCAGGAGACTCAAGCGCCTGACCTGCTTGGGAGCAAGGAACGAAGTTCCGAACAATACAAACAGCGCCGGGAACAGATAAATCGCGTGGCGTTTGATGAAATGGAACGGGTCGGCGCCTATGCGCTCCGCTACCGAAGGACTGGCAGCAAAGGAAAGCAGCATCCCAGACAAGATGAGCAACAGGATTGCGGCAAGCAACTGGCGGTCAATTGTCCGCCACCACTCCGCCATGATAGAGCGGTCTGTGCGGCTAACCATTGTCGTACCTCCAAAAGTCCTTGGGCATTTTGATTAACGTCATTGTGGTTGCTCTTCCTTAACCGGCAATTCATCCAGCGCCAGAACTGCATCACGAAATGCATCTCCGCGCCGTTCAAAATTTGCGAATTGATCAAAACTTGCACATGCGGGCGACAACAAGACTGTCGACCCCTCATAGTCGTCGGCAGCACTGTCCTGCGCAGCCCGCGCAACAGCCGCCTCGACTGTCCCGGAAATTTCATACGGCACAATATTGCCAAGCGTTGCTGCAAATTGCGGCGCAGCTTCGCCGACCAGATAGGCCTTGGCGATCCGGTCAAAAAATGGCCGGAGCTGCTCGATCCCGTCCTCCTTGGCAAGCCCGCCCGCAATCCAGTAAATCCGGTCAAAACTTGCCAGAGCCATGGCCGCCGCATCCGCATTGGTTGCCTTTGAATCATTGACAAAGGTGGTGTTGCCAAGCTGGCGAACCGGCTCCATCCGGTGCGTCAGCCCCGGGAAGCTCCGGAACCCGGCATTGATCTCTTCTGCTGACAGACCCAATTGGCGGCACGCCGCCCAGGCTGCAGCAGCATTTTGCCCATTGTGAGCGCCGCGCAATGCAAGTGCATCATCAAGATCGACAATCGATTCCAGCATCCCGCCGCGTGCTTCGACCAGCCTTCGGTGGTCAAGGTAAATCCCGCCCGCCAAGGGTGCGCTGGTTGCAATGCTCATGACGGTTTTGCCCTTTGCCTTCAGATAGGATCCGATGGCGGCAGAATAATTGTCATCGGTCCCGACGATGGCGATATCGGAAGCAGCAACAAGACGTTCCTT
>JBCCEP010000047.1:0-15735 GCA_039030215.1 Pseudomonadota bacterium | reverse complement strand
TGGTCGAGCGGGTCAGCCATTATGTTGGTGTGATGTATTTGGGCCGCATAGTCGAACTTGGTCGGCGTCAGGAAGTCTTCGAAAATCCGCAGCATCCATATACCCGATCGCTGCTGTCCGCCGTCCCGATCGCCGATCCAAAGAAGAGAAAAAAAGAATCCGAGTTGAAGTTCAAGCCTATCCCGTCTCCAGTTTTCCCGGCCAGTTACAAACCTGAACCCAGCACTTATTCCGAAGTGACCCCGGGCCACATGGTACTGAACGGAGATTGGGGCGGCTTTGAACATGAGAGCCTGCCCAACTGATGGTCGAAATCATCTGACTTACGCATTCCAGGCGGCCAAATAGGAGTATTATGAAAAACATCTTAGTGACAGGAGCGAACAAGGGTATCGGTTTTGCGATTGTCGAAAGAATACTAGAAGAAGCTGACGATACATATGTGTTCCTTGGCTCACGCGATTCCGGTCGCGGAGAGGCAGCGGTCGACAAACTCCTGCAAGCCCATGCAGATTTCACCAACCGTATTGAGATGTTGGAAATCGATGTTTCCAGCGACGAGTCTGTACAACGCGCTGCCGAGATTGTCCGTTCACAATGTGCCGATGACGGGCTGTATGGCATCGTGAACAATGCCGGTATCGGATTTGGATCAAGTGATTTGAGCAGCGTATTGAACGTGAACACGCGGGGCATCCATCGGATTTGTGCTGCCTTTATTCCGTTGCTGATCGATGGTGGCCGCATTGTGAACATTACTTCGGCGGCCGGTCCCAATTTTGTGGCAAAGTGCGGTCCGAACAAACAAGCCTTTTTTACCAATGCCAATGTAACTTGGAATGAAATCGACGCGCTAATGAAGGAGTGCGTGTCCATCGCCGGTGATACAGCGGCATTTACCGCTAACGGATTGGCCGATGGATCGCCTTATGGTCTATCAAAGGCGTTAGCCAATAGCTGTACGCTGCAATTGGCACGAGAAAATCCGAATTTGATCATCAATGCCTGCACACCTGGTTATATTGCTACTGACCTGACAGTTCATTCCGAAGAAGACAGGCGCAAAAATCCTGAAGAATTGGGTATGAAATCGCCTCGAGAGGGCGCGAATTCTGCGATATTCCTCTTATTCGGAGAATCGCTGGGTAGCGGTCATTATTACGGAAGTGATGCTCAAAGGAGCCCATTGGACCATTATAGGGCGCCAGGCTCGCCGCCTTACAGTGGTGATTGATATTCGCGGGGCAATTTGTTTCGAATATCGCTGAGGTGGGCAAGTTTCATAACAACAAAGCGCATTTGGCCGCTCCCTTCGATACTTTTTTGACCGGTCGAGTAAAGCCGCACAGGTCCTGTAATAGTTGATTGGCAGCCGAGTATTCTGCGCTCGAATGTCACAGCACCAATCCATTAGAAATCGCCTTCGTACAAATTGTGTTGTGAGATCACTGGAAGGGAATTCGATGGCATCCAATAAACTGCTATTTATCGCCATGCTGGTCGGCATAACTTTCGTTGCGCCAGCCAATGCAGATTTGGTCGTGAGGTTTGATGAGGGGGCGCCAAAGGACAGGTTTACTTTTCTCAATAACGGAGAATGCACATTGGAGGATGCCGTCATTCGACTTGATCTATCAACGTCGACAGCTGGCTTGATTTTTGACACGACAGATCAGGGTGCGGGGGTGGAAGTGTTTCAGCCACTTCAGCTGGTTTCAGGAAAAAATTCGTTGAAGAACATTCCAACGGTGAAGGACGGGGACCAAAGCGTACATCTTGAAATCGATGAGCTAACTCAAGGCCAGTCAATTGCCTTTACCATTGACGTCGATGACACGGCGGGCGGTCGCGAAATAACGGTGTCCGACTCCGAGATCAGCGGTGCTGTCGTAGAGTTTTCAAAAAATGCATCCTCAATCTCTGCATCCTTTGAGGCAGCACCCGAAACGGTTCTCAAAATGCCAACCTGCTAAGCCGCCTCACGCGAATTCTGGGTCCGGAACAGAAACGTTGTGGGTATTTCACTCAAATTCATTGGGAAGAAACTGAAGCGCCATGAGTGACAAGAAGCTGGCTATTATTGGTGCAGGTATTGCGGGTTTGGCTTGCGCGTCCAAACTAAAGACGGCAGGATATAATCCGATCGTTTTCGACAAGGGTCGTGGTGTAGGTGGACGTGTTGCCACTCGGCGTACCAGTTCCGGTTTACAATTTGATCATGGGGCGCAATACGTTACGGCCAAATCCGAGAAATTTGACCGCATATTGCGGGACGCCGAACAGCATGGATATGTAGGTACTTGGTCGTTAGATGCCGGGAATAGACAAGTCGGCCTTCCGGGCATGAACGGATTGGCCAAGCATTTGGCCTCGGGTCTTGAAATTCATCTGAATTCCCAAGTGTCATCTCTGCGTGAAACGGTAAATGGCTACGAAATTAAGACAGGTTATCAGGTCCATCGCTTCGAAATGATCGTTGTGACAGTTCCGGCCCCGCAAGCGCTTGCCTTGATAGGTAGCGAGCATTCGTTATCTGCGGAACTTGCCGGAGTAGAAATGCAGCCGTGTCTGACGTTGATGGCGGCATTCAATCAAGAAAGTCAGGAATCCTTTACCGCCCGTCGTGATGTCGGCGATCCAATCGCCTGGATTGCACTGGACAGCAGTAAACCAGGTCGTACCACCGAGCATTGCTGGGTTGCCCAGGCAAGTCCGGAGTGGAGCACGAAATTCCTTGAGGAAGACCTTGAGAGAATATCCGAACGCATGTTGCCAATGTTGTGTGACCGAATTGGAATTACCAAGTCTGCAGCGGTTCATTCAGTCGCTCACCGCTGGCGGTATTCAGTTGTCTCCAGTCCCTTGGGGAAGCCGTTTGTAAAAAACAATGCTGGAACTCTATTCCTTGGCGGGGATTGGTGTCTTGATGCAAGGGTTGAAGCAGCCTGGACCAGCGGTAACGCGATTGCAGACGATATTCTGGATCGGTACTGATGGATGATCCGCGCCTATACCGCATTCTGACGCTTTCCCGGTCGGTGCTACGGCCATCACCTGGAATTGGCCGCATCCTCTCAGCATTAGCGATTGGTGGCTTGTGTCACCTGCTATTTGCGTTGAGCGTTCTAGCGATGATGGCAGGCATGTTTCATGGCATGAGCAAAGGCATGGGTTCGATTTCATGGCCATGGGCAGCAGCTACCAACGGACTCCTGATTCTGCAATTTCCGCTCGTACATTCATGGTTGCTATCCGGAAACGGGAGCAGGTTTCTTGCCAAGCTGTTTCCGGGCCAATATGGATCGATCCTTTCCACGACATCTTATGCAACCATAGCTTCCATACAGTTGCTGGCGCTCTTTGTACTTTGGACGCCAACCGGTATCGTCTGGTGGAAAGCGGAAGGAATTGCATTTTATGTCCTTTGCTCAGCCTATGCCTGTTCCTGGCTGTTGCTGGCGAAGGCAAGTTTTGACGCTGGTCTTGAAGTGCAATCAGGCGCGCTTGGCTGGATGTCGATGCCTGCAAACATTCGGCCGATATTTCCCGACATGCCTGTCCTTGGACTGTTTCGGTATGTCCGCCACCCCATCTATGGCGCATTTATACTAACGCTGTGGACTGTGCCTACCTGGACACCGGATCAATTGATTATCGCGATTTGCCTTACCGCTTATTGCCTAATTGCGCCTCTAATGAAAGAAAGCCGTTTCGAGATCCGCCATGGAAGTCGTTTCAGGATTTATCGCAAAAAAGTTCCCTATATTTTTCCGAGATTATTGAAACAGACAATTTCAAGACGCCCTGACTCAAAAGTGGGTCAACATGAGTGATCATCGGCGCAGAAGCCGTCCATCACCTGTGCCTTCCAGTCGCATGAGCAGGTTTGTCGGCTTTGGGTTGCTGACAGCCGGTGTCGCCGGTCGAACCTTGTTTGAGAGCGCACGCAGCCTGAGCCGTGGAGAGTTGCCAAAGCCAGATGAACTTTTGCTGACACCACTTAATATCCTTAAAATTTCGGACGAACTCGCCAGAATGCGTGGTGCTGCATTGAAACTCGGCCAGCTGATTTCCATGGATGCCGGGGACGTACTGCCTCGCGAACTGGCCGATGTGATGGCGCGCTTGCGTGCGGATGCTGATCATATGCCCGTTTCGCAGTTGAACACTGTCATGGCTGACAATCTGGGGGTAGAATGGATAGCAAATTTTGACAAATTCGATCTTCGACCGATCGCTGCGGCGTCAATTGGTCAGGTCCACAAAGCGAGAACGACCGATGGCCGCGATTTGGCGATCAAAGTTCAGTATCCCGGCGTAGAACAGAGTATTGATAGTGATGTGGATAGTGTCGTTTCACTGTTCAGATTGACCGGACTAATGCCAGACCTGGCTTCTCTTGCTCCATTGATTAATGAAGCAAAAACCCAGCTCCATGAAGAGGCGGACTACGCACGAGAAGCCGATTATATCCGGAAATTTGGTACTCTGGTTTCTGACGATAAACGCTTTGTTGTTCCTGAGGTGCAGGACGAGTTCAGCACGCGCAAAATACTCGCAATGACATTTGTAGAAGGGCAATCAATCGAGGCTGTCGAAAGCGCAGATCAAGAATCAAAAGACGAAATTTTCGAGCGGCTCATTCGCTTGGCCCTGAATGAACTTTTTCGGTTCGGCTTTGTGCAGACCGATCCCAATTTTGCCAATTACACTTATGACCCTGATAGTCGCAGAATTGGTCTGTTGGACTTCGGAGCAATGCGTGAGTTTTCTCCTGATGTTGTTGAGCGCTACAGGCGTTTCCTGAGGGCGGGACTTGAAGGTGACAGAAAGGGATTACAGCAGAGCGCCAAGGAACTGGGCCTCTATAGTAACGACACCTTACCGCATCACCGAAATACGATAGAGCGCATGATTCCCTTTGTCTTTGGTGCCATCCGCCGCGATAGGTTTTTTCGATTTGGCGCTGAGTCCCTAATGCGGGAAATACGTTCCATGGGCATGGAACTTGCGCTTGATCGAAGCTTTACCGAGGTTCCCCCAATCGACGTTATTTACCTTCAAAGAAAAGCAGTTGGATTGTTTTTGCTGGGCCGCAGATTGCGTGCATCGATACCATTGAGAGACATCTTGTGCGAGCACACATAGCAAGTCGTAACTCTGAACGATATCAGCAAGACGTCAACTAATATCCGGTTCAGACCGATCAATGTTCAAGATTTCCGTTGCAGGTACAAAGCGGTCTGCGCATTAATGGTGGTGCGCCTATTTCCGGGCCAAGTTTTCATCCGCTGTAGCGACAAGATCGTCAGTGCTGCCGCGCTTCGGTCGCTGTCGGCCGCTGCTTTGGGACGGAGAGTTTGTCAGCGTTAGCAGCCGCCCAATCATGCATTGCTTGTAGCAGGGGTATCAGACTTTGGCCCAATGGCGTCAGGCTGTACTCGACATGTGGCGGAATGGTCTTGAAGTCTTTGCGCGAGACAAAGCCCGCTTCCTGCAACTCGATCAGTTGGCGGGTCAGTGTTCGGTGCGTGATATTGCCGAGATTTCTTTGAAGTTGATTGAAGCGAGAAGTTTCCTGCGCCAACCAATAGATAACCAACAATTTCCATCGTCCCGAGATTGCTGAAATCAACGGCTCAACGAGGCAGTGCTCATCCCGTTCGAGGTGCTTCATAGCAGTATCCTATATGACCGTACTTGTTGTTGTGATCTTGCCATTCTAAGTATGACGCAGAAATCAAGAACGCAATGAGAATCGGGACGGTCAAGAAAGAAACAGCAATCGTTGGCGGCGAATATGTTGGCCTTCCCAAGGAAATTACGTGATGACCATTGTTGACCTTCCAAAATTCCCTACGCGCCATGGCTATATGAGCGAGGCGATTCAGCACGCCTATATCGCACAAGCAATCAAGAAGGACTTGCTGCCGTCAGATGCGCACCGGATGCCCGAAGTCGTCTCGCTGACGGCTCCCAGCAATTTGTCGAAGCCAATTCAGTTCTGGCAGCTTTTCTCCGTCCTCGGACAAGATCCGATCGTCGGCATCGTGAAAAGGTTCTACGAACGCGTCTTTGCGGATGAGCCCTGGTTTACGTCCGTTTTTGAGCGCGTCGGCGGCTTGGGCCATCATGTCAGCACCCAGGCGTCGATGTGGATCGATGTCATGGGCGGCGGCCCCTATTACCACGGCGCAGAGTTCCGACTGAGATTTCATCACACTCACAATGCGATGGCACTGATGAACGACAAAGGCGCAGAGCGTTGGGTCACTCTGATGCGCGATACGCTTGATGGATCATCGGACTTGATGTCAGACGATCCCCGCGTGCGAACCAGCATCAATACGTTTCTCGCATATTTCATGACCAAATATGCCGATGAGTTCGCATTTGAGGATCGGCACATTTTCGGTGAAACAAACGGTCCGCTCAAACGTCGGGTCAACTTCATGAGGATGACAACTGAAGCGATAGAGGCCTTAAGCGCAGAAGAACTCAGCGACGCGCTTGCGGAGCGCGGTGTCGATGTTTCGCAATATCCCAGCAAGCAGGCGATGGTGAGCAAGGCATTGATGATGTGAAACTGCAAGACGGTACAATGCTTTCAGACAGACCGACTTTAATTGTGCCCTACATCGATGCGGATGTCGCAAGCTCGGATGCTGTCGCGGCACTGATTAGGAGCAGGCCGAAAGAAGCAAGGGCGAAGATGGTAATCTGAATTTTGACGGTTTGCAGTGGATCCGACCACGGTTTCGGATGGCAACGCCTCTATAAGCTGATTACCGACTGATCCAGCACTCAAAATTGTAGTGGGCGACGTGAAAATCCGTCGCCCATTTATCTTTGGAAATGTCCGATCGCGATAGCATCACGGAAACTGTCTTTGTAAGCTTTAGCAAACCATTGGATGGAACTTGGTCATCGACGAACGGGTATATGCCATGCGTGCTGGTGCGCGATCAATTTGTCACAATGCTGTGCCTGGTTGGCTGGGGAACCTGGATTCGAACCAGGACCGACGGAGTCAGAGTCCGCTGTTCTACCGTTAAACTATTCCCCATCTTCAAGCGGTCGACGGGTCAATGAACTGTTCCGGACCGTTCCTGAATGGCTGCGGGAGCGGTGAATTAACGCTCCTCAGCGCAGGACGCGAATGTATAGAGCCGGGCAGTCGGCATTGCAACCGGTATTCTTGTTGTGCCTGACCGGAAAGTTTGAATTTTCATTATTTAGCTTGGTCGCAGGTAAATGCAGTGTTAGTCTCTTTCCAACTTTTGGATAAGACGGTCCGGCCAGCCTTGCATTTGGGTGGTGACATGTTGAGTGCGGCTGACGGACGGACGGGAACACGGTGTGAGCAGACCTCAACAGGACGCAGAAGCGTCTCGGGAGGGAGCCACCCGCAGGAAACGCAATAAGCGCAGGCCTGGACGCGGCAAGAATATCAGGCGCGATGCTACTGATGACGCGACGGCCCAGAGCGGGGTGGCGATCCCGGAGCCAACTAACGACGCGCGGCGCGGCGAACCGAACGGTATTGCGGCGGTTTCGAACGGCGAATATCCGACATCTCCATCCAGGGAAGCGCGCAAGCGACACCGTCGCAGGAAAAGACGCGGTACCAAGTCGGGCAATCAGCCAGACATTAATGCTGCGGGCCAGGAAAACGGATCGGTTTCCGGGATTGGCGAAATCAGGAATCTACGGTCTCCGATAAAACCTGTACCCGATGCCAGTTTCACTCCGCCGCCGAAATCGAAAAGACGTAACAAGCAGCGTTTTGCAAAACACAGGCACGGGGAAAATTCGAAGAACAAGCGAAACAGGTATTTTGCGGCACTCGATCTGGGTACAAACAATTGCCGGCTGCTTGTTGCGGTCCCGCAGAAGCACAACCGTTTCAAGGTAGTTGATGCCTTTTCCAGGATTATCCGGCTTGGTGAAGGTTTGGGAAATGCCGGCCGCTTGAGCGACGAGGCGATGGACCGCGCCATTGAAGCGCTTTCGATCTGTGCCTCCAAACTTGCCAGCCGGCGAATTGCAGGTATGCGACTGATCGCAACTGAAGCCTGCCGGAGCGCGTCAAACGGGGCAGAATTCCTTGCCCGGGTGCGCAATGAAACAGGTCTTGATCTGGAGATCGTCGATCGGGAAACCGAAGCGCGATTGGCGGCTGAGGGATGCGGCAGCCTGATGGATCATCGAGCGGAGGGCGCGGTACTGTTTGATATCGGTGGGGGGTCTTCGGAGCTCATTTTAGTGAATAGAAACTCTTCGAGATCAAAGCGCATTTCGCAACAGATTACCGGCTGGACATCTTTACCCATGGGCGTTGTTACACTGTCCGAGCGCCATGGCGGAAAACAGGTCTCCCGCTCGACGTTTGACACAATGGTCGGGGAGGTGATGGACCATCTGGAGGCGTTTGAAGGGCGGCATAGTCTTGCTGACATTTGGGGGCGCGGGCGTACCCATCTTCTGGGTACCTCCGGCACGGTCACGACTATTGCTGGCGTGCATCTCAATCTCCAGAGGTATGATCGGAGGAAGGTTGACGGGATCTGGTTGTCCGACCGTCAAATAGATAAGGTGATCGATGACCTGCTCTCGATGGATTATGAACAACGTGCGAATAATCCCTGCATCCGGCGTGAGCGGGCTGACCTGGTTCTGGCGGGATGTGCGATTCTGCAGGCCATCCGACAGTCCTGGCCCAGTGAGCGGTTACGGGTCGCAGACCGTGGCCTTCGGGAAGGCATTTTAAACCAGCTCATGCAGAAGGCCGGTGTCTGGGATCATTCAGGCCGGAACAATAGTAAGCGCGAAACGGGTGGGCGGCCCCAGGGGGTTGGTCGCTGATGGCAGGCCGCCGAAAAACCGGGAGCGGCGGTAGAGGTTCATCGGGCAACGCCTCAAGCGGAACTTCGGGCCGTGGCTCGGGCGGACGTTCGCTGAGGACGCGGGTAAAGACCGCCAAGGGGCGCAAGCTTTCGTCCAAGTTGTGGCTGGAGCGCCAGTTAAACGACCCTTATGTCAAGCAGGCCAGGGCGGAGGGTTATGCCTCGCGTGCTGCCTATAAACTAATGGAAATCGACGATCGCTATTCCATCCTGAAGAAAGGTGACCGGGTGATTGACCTGGGCGCCGCTCCGGGCGGCTGGAGTCAGGTTGCGGTCCAGCGGACGGGCTCGCATGCCGATGATATTCGCGTTGTCGGCATCGATTACCTGGATATGGACCCGGTTCCGGGCGCCACGATCCTCAAGCTGGATTTTCTGGATGAAAGCGCGCCGGCGAAGCTGATGGAAGCGTTAGGGGGCGAAAGGCCCGATGTCGTCTTGTCCGATATGGCCGCGCCGACGACCGGCCATCGCAAGACCGATCATTTGCGAACCATGCACCTGGTGGAGATTGCGCTTGATTTCGCGATCGAGGTTCTAAAGCCCGGTGGGCACTTTCTTTCCAAGACTTTCCGTGGCGGAACTGAAGGCGAATTGCTGGCTGAAATGAAGCGCCGGTTTGCCACCGTTCATCATGTCAAACCTCCTGCATCGCGGGACGGTTCGGTGGAATTGTACTTGCTGGCCAAAGATTTTCTCGGCGAAAATTGATATTCGATATTGATTGAATCCCATCATTCAATAAAAACAAACCGAATAACAGTATTATCTAATAGAAAAATTTGATTTGTTTAGATTTGGTTACCTGGGCAAGGTTTCAACATGAAGTCATATGGTAAAATGTTAACCATGGGCGACGAAACCGTGAGATTAAACAGTAAAGCGGAGTTTTTCTCAAATATGATCGATTGGATAAAGAGGATATTAAGGGAAAAATGAGCAGGTTGAGCGATCTGTTATTCACGGGGGAAATATGTCTCTTATTACTGCTGGCGTTTTCAAGCCAAACGAGCGTGTTACAGATCGCGACAAACTTTCAGGCGCTGTGGGGACAGCAAAACGACTGAAGTTAACATTTGCGATCGTATGCGTATCCATCATTGCTGCCATTATTGCGGCGGCCGCTGCACCAGTTTACGTTTCGAGTAATCTCGCAGCATTTTCATATTTGATGCCGGCAATTGCAGCCCTTGGCGGCATTGCAGTGTTATGGTTTGGCTATTCTGCAAAGATTGGCTTTGCGCTTCAAAATATCGATGCGTTCGAAGCGATCTCCAGCCAGTCCGGCTCGACCGAAGACAAGGCACAAAGCGGATCGGCGCAGCGGTCCAACATGATTTCGCTTGCCTATACCGACAAGCTGACTGGTCTCGGCAACAAGGTTCGCATGATTGAGAAGTTCAAGAAGATTATCGAGGACCGCGCAGATCCGTCACAAGCCTTTACTATCGCATTAATGAATCTCGACGGTATGAAGCCAATTAATGACCTGTTCGGGCAAGCGGGCGGCGATGAAATTCTCAAACAATGTGCAATGCGGCTGTCCGCAGCCGTTGAGGGCCATGGATTCGTATGCCGCTTTGGCGGTGATGAATTCGGCTTCATCTTTCCCAATGTTACAGATGAGAAAAGCGCGGAGGAGATGGGCCGGTTATTACAAAATGTCCTTCTGGCCCCGTTCGATCTTGAGAACCGGAAAGTTCGCTTGAGCGGTTCCTTCGGATTTGCCGTATTTCCCTATGCGGGCGGCAGTTTTGACGAGGTTATGGCCAATATAGATACCGCTGTATACCACTCCAAACGAGGTGGCCGGGGTCGAGTCACGATATTCACCCGCGAAGTCGAGGACATGGTCCGCGAAAATGCGCGGATCGAACAGGCATTGCGTAATGCGATTGCCAATGGCGAGGTAACGCCGCACTTTCAGCCGATCATCTCACTACAGGACGGAAGATTACTTGGCTTTGAGTCCCTGGCCCGATGGATTGACCGCGATCTCGGGTTCGTCTCGCCGGCGAAATTCATCCCGCTTGCCGAAGAGCGGGGCATTATCGCTACATTGACGGATTCCTTATTGCTGCAGGCTGCCAGAGTTGCAGCTGATTGGCCTGAGGAAATGTTCCTATCGTTCAACCTGTCCAGCGTACAATTGGTCGATCCGTCGACAGCGGCCAATATTGTTGATGTGATCCGCCGTGCCGGTCTACCGCCGCATCGGCTGGAGATCGAGGTCACCGAAACCGCGATGATGACCGATCCCGAAACCGCGTCGATGATCATTGACGAGTTGCACAAGGCTGGCATCCGCATTTCGATGGATGATTTTGGAACCGGTCAGTCCAGCCTGGGAAGACTGCGAGAGCTCAAGCTCGACAAGGTCAAGATCGACCGCGCATTCATCATGGCGATTGGCGAGGACAAACCTGCCGAACATATTGTGCGGGCAATACTGGAAATGTGCGCGGGCCTTGAGTTGACCGTTGTTGCCGAAGGTATCGAGGAAATCGGCCAGGCCGAAAGTCTCAAGCGCTATGGTTGTCATGCGGGGCAAGGATATCTGTTCGGAAAGCCGCAGGATGCGCGAAAGACCATGGGCTATATTCGTGACTTCCTCGGAGATGAGCAGGCATTGCCTGATCTGGCAGCCTCCGCCTAAATCCTGAAGCTCCTTAGAATCAGCAGTATGGGTCGTTGTGCACGGCGCTATCAGGTGCCCAATTGACATCGGCATGATCGCGACGTCATTCTCTGACAAATGCTTCGCATCAGAGAGTACGCGAATGGCGAAAGACAACGACCATCACCCTGACCATAGCCATCTCGACGAGATGGATATCAGGCTGCGGACGCTGGAATCGCTTTTGGTGGAGAAAGGTTATGTCAATCCGGACGCGCTGGATGCCATTGTCGAGACCTACGAGAAGAAAATCGGACCGCAAAACGGCGCCGCGGTTGTGGCCAGGGCCTGGTCGGATCAGGCATACCTCGAACGCCTGAGAAATGATGCGACGAGTGCGATCGCCGAGTTGGGTTTTAGTGGACGCCAAGGCGAGCACATGCGGATTGTCGAGAATACAGATGAAGTTCATAACCTCGTCGTCTGTACGCTTTGCTCCTGTTATCCGTGGCCAGTCCTTGGCCTTCCACCGGTCTGGTACAAATCTGCTCCCTACAGATCGCGTGCCGTGAGCGAACCGCGCGCTGTTCTATCCGAGTTCGGCGTAGACCTGCCGGAAGCAACCAAGATCAGGGTTTGGGATTCAACGGCCGAGCTTCGTTACCTGGTCGTGCCCAAGCGTCCGAAAGGTGCGGAAGATTGGAGCGAAGAGCGACTAGCATCTCTGGTCACGCGAGACTCCATGATTGGAACCGGCCTGGCAGCACAACCAAACGATCAGACGCCATGAACGGTCCCCACGACATGGGCGGCATGCAGTGCTACGGGCCGGTAGTTCCGGAACCGGACGAGCCGATTTTTTACCATGATTGGGAACGAAAGGCGCTGGCGCTTACCGTTGCGATGGGTGCGACCGGGTGTTGGAACATCGATATAAGCCGGCATGCGCGTGAGAGCCTCGAGCCGGCTCAATATCTTTCTTCCAGCTATTACCAAATCTGGACGGCGGCACTTGAAGAACTGCTTGTCGGATATGAATTGGTGAATATTGGCGAACTGGAAACGGGCAAGGTCGAGGCAAAAGGACAATCGGTGAATAACGTACCGGACGGTGAACATATGGCGACTGCGCTTCGCCAAAGACATCCCTATGAGCGGCCGGCAAAATCCGCTCCGTTGTTTGAAGTAGGCGATACAGTCACGACCTTAAATCTAAATCCACGGGGTCATACGCGTCTGCCGCGCTATGCCCGTGGCAAAACCGGCACTGTAGAACGTGTCGCAGGTTGTCATGTTTTCCCCGATAGCAATGCCCATGACAAGGGAGAAGATGCCCGATGGCTTTATACGATCGGTTTTGAAGCCAGCGATTTATTTGGCGGCAAGGCTGACCACATTGTCCATGTCGATTGCTGGGAGCCCTATCTTGAGCGGGGCTGACAAGGAAGTTGCAGACATCCAGCCTGCTCTTCCGATTGCGGATGATGAGCTCGTGTTTCGTGCACCCTGGGAGGCCCAGGCCTTCGCAATGGCAGTTGCCTTGAATGAAAACGGGTTGTTCAGCTGGGATGAGTTCGCGCGTGAATTGGGTGCCGTCATTGCTGAGGAACCTGCTTCAGCGCCCGAAGATTACTATCGGCTGTGGCTCCGTGCCCTGGAGCGAATCTTAAAGAAAAAATCTATCGTTTCACGCAGGGAAATTTCAAAGAGAAAGATAGAATGGGAGCAGGCAGCGGCCCGAACTCCGCACGGCCAGCCGATTGTGTTGGATTGAGGACCCTTCTTCTTTCTGATTCTTGCTGAATTCAGCTTTATTTCAGTAATTGCTCTGCGCCAGCTTCAAATCGGTGCCTTCCATGCGTATATGTAGTCGACTTGATTTTTGTCGATTTAAGGGGAGCGGTACCGCATGGCCAGTTTGCAGAATTTTGATTCAGAGATCGAAAAGACCCGGCAGACCGTCGAGGACATGAAGGACAGGCTGGAGCAGTCCGGCATCGTCCTCGAAAAAATGGCCAAGACCGAGTCTATTGGGGATATCGATTTCGACATCGAAAATGCCCGTATCGACGATGTCTTGCGTCAACAAAAGGTCATGGAAGGCAATATCGCTGATCTGATTATCGGCCTGGAGGATGCCACCAACGTATTCGGCGAAGAATTTGAAAGCATGAAGAGTTATACGGGCTGGGAGAAGATCGTCGGCCTGTTTTCCAAGCAGAATATGCAACGCATGCGTTCGGACCGCGTACGCAACATGTCACTGGCATCCAACCTGCAGGAACTGCTGGCAAAATCGGATAAGATCACGGGTATCCTCAAGGGTCAAAAGGAAATCCTCGAAGCCCGCTATGGATCGTCCGAAGAGAGCCTGAAAACCGTGATCGAGCGTCGAAAGGGCACAATGGAAACGCTTGAGGCAACGCAAAAAAGGATCGAGGGAATCAATCCGGAACTGCTTGATCTTGAAAACCAGATCGCCGCGGCAACCAATCAGAAAACGCGGACTAGCCTGGAAGGCAAGCGATCAAAATTAGCCACCGAATACAACAAGATGCAGGCCAAGGAGCAGGAATTGCTGGCTGAGAGCCAGACGCTTGAACGTTATACCTCAATGTTCCAGACCTTTGTCGATTCACTGAATAACCAGCTTGCCGCGCAACAAACATTGATCAACAAGCTTGAGATCGATACTGAGCAGCGCATTGTGCTCTACAAGGCGCTTGAAGACTCCTTGAAAACCGCCGCCCAGCAGGATGTCGCTCACAAGATCAACACCTTGGGCAACAAGGTCGATACCGCTGCCGAACAGACCATGGCCGGGATTGGCGCAGCCGCACAAAGTCACATCGGGGATCTGCTGGAAATGCATGAAAAGAACATGATTTCTACCAAGGACATCCAGCGGCGCAAGCAATTGGCCGATGAGGCCTTTGCCCGGAGATTCGACGAAGTACTGAAAAAGCATAATTCCGCGAATTATGTTACGCCCTAATCCGGTCAGGGCCTGATCAACGGCGCCATGAGTTCCAATTCCGAAGCTGCCAGCGAATACTTTGCCGCAATTACCAGCGCCCTTGACGGCCTGGATACCTTCCTGCGTGAGGACGAAAGCCCGCTCTACAAACACGACCTGATCGGCGCTGTGATCGAGGATTATCTTGCGCTCCTGCGAAACTCCCTGGACAGTTGGCAAAACCGGATTGCCTTTGCCGAGACGTTCAAGGTTTCCCAGGCGGAAAGCGGGTTTCCGGCCTATCGAAATGTGCTGGAACTTGAGAACGATCGTAAGGAAGCCGAGAAACAGTTGGCCGCGATGCCGACGGAAACCCAATTACGGCAGGAGATGGTTGACTATATTCTGACCAAGAAGGCTTTTCCCGGCGCGCTGCAAAAATCGATCGCGCACCGGCGTTATATGGAATCGGTGGGCAGCGGCAGCCATTTCGCGCCGTTCGTGTTGCCCAAGACGCTAAGGGTCTCGGTCAATCCGAAAACCAAGAGACCCTTTTACGTTGTCCATTGGGGCTATTACGACGGCTCGGCAAACCTTCCGATGGTCTATATCGTGTCGCTTGAGGACAGCAATAAGGACATGATCGACGCCCTGGTCAGCCCCAAGGGAAAGCTACGCAAGGACGTTAACATTCAATTGCCTGTCGAGGGTTTGCTCAATCCGTCGCTTGCACATCAATTCGATGATTTCTGCGAGAAGAATTCGGCCTATAGCCTGACACTTTCGACGATCGCCACGAATATGGACAAGGATTTCGATTTTCTGCATCCCACACAATTGCGGCGGTTTGTGCTTGGTCCATTTTATCATGCCGATATCACTGTCCATGGCGCGACGGTCGACAAGATCCTGCAAAAGGTTCGCCGCAAGGAAAACCAGTGGCTGATGACCTGGACGGCGCAGGAAATCTACTCGATGAATGAAAAGCCTGCGAAATGGGGGCTGTGGGGCGGCGAGCCGGCGCGAAACGAATATTACATCAATACTGACGATCTGGACTGCGCGCGCATGGGTGTTTCGTCATATCAGCGTAATGCGCTGGTACCGCATGATGCCTATCAGGCTATTTATGCAGCGGGCGAAGCAGACAAGATTTTTGACGGATACGAGACCCATATCGTAACGGGTAGCCAGGTATTGCGGAGAATTTGAACATGGACACTGCGCTTACGACGCTGCATGAGGAAGATATTGCC
>JBCCEP010000046.1:0-15848 GCA_039030215.1 Pseudomonadota bacterium | reverse complement strand
GTTTTTAGATTCGTTGATTATTACACTACACACAAAGAATTTCTGTCAACTTTAAAGAGAGAGAAAAAAAAACTGTATAACAAGGGGAAGAATAAATTAACTGGCAGGAGATATGGATTTGCATGAAGTTTGGGAACGGCATAAACGGGTCCGATGCCCATTTCATCAGGGTCGACGCCTGCAACCGCAATTCCGCGATAGATCCCAAGCGGTTCCAAGCCGCGTTTTTCTGCTTCCTTTTCTTCCATCAGGACACAAGCCGAAGCGCCATCAGACAATTGCGAGGCATTTCCCGCTGTTATGAACTGGCCCTCCTTGATGCGCTGTCCGTCTTTGAAAACCGGGTTAAGAGCGCTCAGGCCTTCCATTGATGTATCTGGCCGGTTGCCCTCATCCATTTCCAGCGTGATTTCCACGTCGGATATCGCCTTTGTCTCGCGATCCTGGACTTTCATGACGCTTGTCAGAGGAACAATCTCATCATCGAATTTACCCGCCTGCTGGGCAACAGAAGTGCGCATCTGGCTGGCAAGCGCATATTCATCCTGTGCCTGACGGGCAATCCCGTAGCGATCGGATACAATCTCGGCAGTTTCGATCATCGTCATGTAATGCTGCGGAATATTCTCATCCAACCATGGATCAACACTACGAAACAGGTTCATCTTGTCGTTTTGGGTTAACGAGATGGACTCAAGCCCGCCGCCGACCGTTATGTCCATCCCGTCAGCGACGATCTCTTTGGCAGCGATCGCAATTGCCATCAGTCCGGATGCACACTGTCGGTCGACTGTCATTGCGGGAACGGATGTCGGCAGACCGGCACGCAGGGCCGATTGACGCGCAACATTCCGATGCGTGGACCCCTGCTGGATGGCAGCACCCATGATGACATCATCAACCTCGGCTTGTTCAATCCCGGCGCGAGTGACTGCATAGGATATTGCATGTCCGCCCAGGGTTTGCGCCTGGGTGTCATTAAATGCGCCGCGATAGGCTTTTCCGATTGGCGTACGGGCAGTGGAGACGATAACGGCACTTCGCATTTACTCGTTCTCCTCATGCGTCCCGGCAGCTTTCGAGCTGATTGTTTCTGCCTTTAATATCTTCATGACATGTTCGCTGCCATTTTTGAAAATATCGGCATCTTCGATATTGGTAATCGCTTCAAAATGCGCGGCAATGCCCTCGATTGTCCTTTCTTGCTGACGCAAATGGGCTCCGATGCTCTCGCGGATTTCCAACGCCGAGTAATGCCCCGCTCCGGCAAAGATCACCTGCCGATTGGGGCAGTCCTCGCTCACCAGATAAAGCGCTGCCGGTGTCACATATTCAGGTTTTAGCCGCGCCAGCATGTCGGGCGACAGGATATCGGCTGTCATCCTCGTTGCCGCTGTGGGGGCAATGCAATTGATTTTAATGCCGTTCTTGGCACCTTCGATCGCCAGCGTGTTCATCAGGCCTACGACACCCATTTTAGCCGCGCCGTAGTTGGATTGACCAAAATTGCCATAGATCCCCGATGAAGACGTGGTCATCAGGATGCGGCCACATTGCTGTTCCTTCATCAGGTTCCAGACCGCCATGGAACAATAGGCGGAACCATTCAGATGCACATCAATCACCGAGTTCCAGTCTTCCGGTTCCATCTTGCCGAAACTTCGGTCCCGCAGGATCCCTGCATTGTTGATCAAGATATCAACGCGGCCCCATTGCTGCTTTGCCTGACCTACCATCTCCAGACATTCTTCGTATTGGGAAACATCAGCGCCGTTTGCCAGCGCCTCTCCGCCATCCTGCTTGATTTCCGCAACCACGACTTCACTGGCCGATACAGAAGCGCCGGTTCCATCGCGTTGGCCGCCATAGTCATTCACAAGGACTTTAGCCCCACGGCGTGCAAGTTCCAGTGCGTGCTTTCGCCCGATACCATTGCCGGCTCCGGTAACGATTGCGACTTTGCCGTCAAATCTAATTTTCATTTGAGTATCCAAATATTTGAAACTATTCGGGAAATACGGGTTTCATCTTTCATTGCGAGACTTAGCTGAAAAGCTCGTCGCCGGTCTCGACATGGATGCCGCCATCGACAGGCAGAATTGCTCCGGTAACATATGCCCCGCCGGCCCCGCACAAATAAAGCACTGCCCCAGCAATGTCTTGCGGCTCTCCTATGCGTTGCAACGGGACCGATGAACCGACCCGCTCGACCTTCTCATCCGTGTCGGTCGCAAAGGCAGTCATTTTCGACTTGAACGGACCCGGAGCAATGGCATTGAAAGTGATGTTCCTGTGAGCAAGCTCCTTTCCGAGTATGCGTGTCAAATGATGCACGGCAGCCTTGGAAGCAGCATAGGAGTAGGCGCCATCACCAAGTGCGGCGCTTCCCATCACCGAGCCTATATTGACAACCCGTGACGGCCCGGATTGCGTAGCTGAAGCTTCTAGCAGTGGTAGCAGTTTTTGGGTCAGACTGAACAGTCCGGTGACATTCACATCAAGAACCCGGCTCCAGGCTTGATGAGGAAACTCTTCGACGGGCGCGCCCCAGGTCGCGCCGGCATTGTTGAAGAGAATATCGAGCTTGTCGCAACGTTCCTTCACCTCATCGGCCAGCATTTCCACACCTTGCTCGCTGGCCACATTGCCACCAAATCCCTGCGCTGACCCTTTGGCGCCACTTTTGCTCGCCATGATATTCAATTCTTCTGCTGACGCGACGCAGTCCTCACCC
Source organism: Pseudomonadota bacterium (assembly GCA_039030215.1). GTDB lineage: Bacteria > Pseudomonadota > Alphaproteobacteria > Rhizobiales > Rhizobiaceae > BOKV01. The sequence goes on along the minus strand of JBCCEP010000046.1, from coordinate 13,114 downwards.
TTCCGCGAGGCAATCATCACATCTGCTCCTGCCCGTACAAGCGCCGTAGAAATCATGCGACCAATCCCGCTGGCACCTCCAGTCACAAGGGCGTTCTTGCCTTCAAGGGAAAACAGTTCTTCAAAGATTGTCATGAATGCTCCGTTAAGACGATGCGTTTCAGTCAGTGGTCAGGTGGCCATTCTTCGTAAAGCGGGAAGAATGGAGATACCAGTGAATATTTACCCGGCCTGGAATTGCTGATCTCAAAAAATTTGCATTGAAACCCGACGATCTCCGGCCAACAATGGTTATCAACAATTCAAGAGGCCAATAATCAGGATTTGATTGGCTGGAGGGGAACTCGATTTATGGCAATTGAAATGAATTTGGGCATGACCGAGCGGCTGATGCCGATCCACGCCGAAGTCTCGGAAATGATCCGCGACGAAATCAGCCCGCTGGATGAAGAATACTTGCGTGACGTTGAAGTCGGCGATCGTTGGCAACATACAGCGCGGCAAACAGAAATCTTGGAGGGGTTGAAACAAAAGGCCAAATCGCGCGGGCTTTGGAACTTCTGGCTGACTGGTTCAAGCAGCGGATTTGGTCTGACGACGGTGGAATATGCCTACCTGGCCGAAGAGATGGGCAAATCGCATCTGGCAGCGGAAGTCTTCAATTGTTCTGCACCAGATACGGGAAACATGGATGTTCTGGAACGCTTCGGCACCCACGAGCAAAAGGAAAGGTGGCTCAAACCGCTTCTCGAGGGTGAGATACGTTCGGCTTATCTGATGACGGAACCTGAAATTGCTTCCTCAGATGCAACCAATATCTCCATGTCATGCAAGGCGGAGGGAGATCACTACATTCTGAACGGAGAAAAATGGTGGTCGACCGGTGCAGGCGATCCGCGATGCCGGATCTATATTGTAATGGTGGCATCCCCGGATCATGGGCGATCCCGGCATCAGCAGCACTCCATGATACTGGTACCAGCGGACACGCCGGGAATAGAAATACTTCGTCCCATGCAGGTATATGGCATGGACGACGCGCCCCATGGCCATATGCATATACGGTTCACCGATGTCCGCGTTCCCGCATCCAACATGATTCTGGGTGAGGGCAGGGGCTTTGAAATAGCTCAAGGCCGCCTGGGTCCGGGGCGCATCCACCACTGCATGCGCGCAATAGGTCAGGCTGAACGTGCACTTGAGATGCTATGCAAGCGATCGCTCAATCGCGAAGCCTTCGGAAACAAGCTGGCCCAGCTTGGTGGTAATTACGACATCATCGCAAATGCCCGCATGGAGATCGAAATGACCCGTTTGCTATGTCTGAAGGCGGCCTGGATGATGGATCAGGGCGATCCGCGCGCCGCCGCACCCTGGATTTCGCAGATTAAGGTCGCCGCACCGTTGATGGCATTGAAGGTGATCGACGAAGCTATTCAGATGCATGGTGCTGCCGGAATTTCGCAGGATTTCACACTTGCCAATGCTTGGAAACATGTCCGTACGTTGAGACTTGCCGACGGTCCTGATGCGGTTCATAGAAGGCAGGTCGCCCGATGGGAGCTGAAAAAACATACCCAGGAGAAAGTCTAGAGTATTGATTTTTGGCGTCTTCATCTCAAAATTGGGATCGTTGCACCGTCATTTTTGACATGTTCAACCCACCGCAAAACGGAATGGCATTCTGTGTTCAGAATTATTGAGCGTTAATCCGGTCTTTAATCCTTGCATGGCATGGCATATGTGTATGAACATTGATTCTGGGTGTTTGCCATTTTCCGGCTTCGCCAATTTTCACCTGAGAGGCCTTTATGAAAGATCCGATTGAAACAGCAATGAATCTTGTGCCGATGGTCGTTGAACAGACCAATCGCGGCGAACGTGCCTATGATATTTTTTCGCGGCTTCTGAAAGAACGTGTGATTTTTATTACCGGACCAGTTGAGGATGGAATGGCAACTCTGGTTTGCGCCCAGTTGCTCTATCTTGAAGCAGAGAATCCGAAAAAAGAGATCCACTTATATATCAACTCTCCAGGCGGCGTGGTGACCTCTGGAATGTCGATTTATGACACGATGCAATTTATCCGGCCGCCGGTCAGCACATTATGCATGGGCCAGGCCGCGTCGATGGGTTCCTTGCTGCTGTGTGCCGGCGAGAAGGACATGCGCTATGCGCTTCCCAACTCCCGTATTATGCTGCACCAACCCTCTGGTGGTTTTCAGGGCCAGGCATCGGACATTGAGCGCCATGCTCAGGACATCCTGAAAATGAAGCGGCGTTTGAACGAAATCTACGTGAAACACACGGGTCAGGACTACGACAAGGTGGAAGCAACACTGGATCGCGATCATTTTATGACCTCGGAAGAGGCAAAGGAATGGAATTTGATCGACCGGGTAATGGAAGAACGCGAAGTTCCTGATTCAGAATGAAAAGGCATCTGGAATCATTGAAGGCGACGTATTATTAACTGAAATGTCAACCAGCTACGGAATTATGTGATAATTGCGCCACAGTGAGTGGCGGCTGTTAAGCTTATATATAGCTTTACGACGCATGATTCGCTGAATATCGGGGTGGAGGCTTGCTAAGGTCCCATTCCGGTGGTTGATTTAGTGGTGGAAGAACCAATTTAAGTAGAATGTTCCCTCGTGTATCGAATATCAGGGTACTCTCTAAATTGGCAATGATAGGCAGGAACCCCGGACGAAGCTGATCCGGCAGGGGAATGGAATGAGCAAGATATCCAACAGCGGCGACTCGAAAAACACGCTTTACTGCTCTTTTTGCGGCAAGAGCCAACATGAAGTTCGCAAGCTGATTGCCGGACCGACAGTCTTTATCTGCGATGAATGCGTAGAATTGTGCATGGATATCATCCGCGAGGAAAACAAGTCTTCGATGGTGAAATCCGGCGATGGTATTCCGGTACCGCTGGAAATCCTCGATGTACTCAATGATTATGTAATCGGCCAGCCACATGCCAAGCGGGTATTGTCGGTAGCCGTTCACAACCATTACAAGCGGTTGGCGCATGCGACAAAAGGCAATGATGTCGAATTGTCGAAATCCAACATCATGCTGATTGGGCCGACCGGCTGCGGTAAGACCCTGCTGGCGCAGACCCTTGCGCGTATTCTGGATGTGCCATTCACAATGGCCGATGCGACAACCTTGACGGAAGCCGGCTATGTCGGCGAGGACGTCGAGAACATCATTCTGAAACTGCTGCAATCAGCAGACTATAATGTCGAGCGCGCCCAGCGTGGCATCGTCTATATCGACGAAGTCGACAAGATTTCCCGCAAATCCGACAATCCTTCAATTACGCGTGATGTTTCGGGCGAAGGCGTGCAGCAGGCGCTGCTGAAAATCATGGAAGGAACGGTCGCTTCAGTTCCGCCGCAAGGTGGCCGCAAGCATCCGCAGCAGGAATTCCTGCAAGTAGATACCACCAATATCCTGTTTATTTGTGGTGGTGCTTTTGCCGGCCTGGACAAGATCATATCGGACCGTGGTCGCAAAACCTCGATCGGATTTGGTGCCGAAGTGGACTCTCCTGAAGATCGACCCACCGGCGAATTGTTCCGGAAGGTTGAGCCGGAAGACCTGCTGAAATTCGGGCTGATCCCGGAATTTATTGGCCGTGTACCCGTTCTGGCAACATTGGAAGATCTCGACGAAGATGCCCTGATCAAGATCCTGGGCGAACCGAAAAATGCCCTGGTAAAGCAGTATCAGCGCCTGTTCGAGATGGAAAATGTGGAACTTGCTTTCCACGAAGATGCGCTTCGTGCGATTGCCCGCAGGGCTATCGAGCGCAAAACCGGCGCACGCGGGCTGAGATCAATCCTGGAATCAATATTGCTGGATACGATGTTCGACCTGCCGTCGCTTGAAGGCGTTCAGGAAGTCGTGATCTCGGAAGAGGTCGTGGAGGGTAATGCTCGTCCGCTATATATCTATTCCGACAAGGCTGACGAAAAAGAACAGAGCGCCTGATCGGCTCTCCGACCGTTCTCTAATTCCGATATTTGAATTTATTCTGCTGGCTCGACACCGGTCCGATCGGTACTTCTTGGCCAGACCATCATGCGATAGGCTGTCAATCTGCGTCCAAGAACATTGGTGAGGCGAAGTCGGGCCATATCCACCACAAGCAATGCCAATTGCACCATCATGTAAGCAGTTACCATGACGGCTGTTCGCTGCAAGGCATCTTTTTCCGCGACCATGACGCAAAGATTGGCGATACATATCGCGGCAAATAAATGCGAGACAATCACCCTTGTGAGTAGATCCTGCCAACCAGCTGATAGATAGAAGAAAAGCTTGGCCAGAAAGATGCCGGGAAATGTCAGGATTGCGACCCAGAGACAGAAATCCATTAGGCTCATGGCGATTCCTTTCAGATGGAATCAAGCCTAGAATAGGTATGGTTTACGAATTGTTAACTGCCAGAATCCGGTTACGCTTCTCGCTGTCGTCATGTTTTGGGATTAAATCGACAAATGTATAATGGAAATATCAAGTGGATAGTGGCAAACCGTTGACCAATAGACAAGAAATGGGGTTGACCAACGGCATCGGCAATCCCAATTAGTGTAGGGAGAAATGCGACACCACAACACTAGCATCCGGGCTCCCGACCTCCCATCGCCCGGGTCATTAATCCGGTGACATTGTAATCCTGAAGTACGGTACCGGAAGAATCGGTGTAAAGTGGCTGCGCGAGATTCAATTCCTGGCCAATTCGGCCCGACAAGGAAAGATTTATGAGCGATACCGAAAACAAAAGCATCGGACTTGGGAAGGGGGAGACATTCCCTCTGCTGCCATTACGCGATATTGTGGTGTTTCCCCACATGATCGTGCCGTTGTTTGTCGGGCGTGAAAAATCCATTGCCGCACTAGAAGAGGTGATGAATTCGGATCGCCAAATCCTCCTATTTACGCAGAAAAACGCCGTTGATGATGACCCTCAGCCAGAGGGCCTCTATGAAGTGGGCACGCTTGCTTCTGTCCTCCAGCTTCTCAAATTGCCCGACGGAACGGTCAAGGTCCTCGTGGAAGGCGTCAACCGCGCAAAAGTCATGGAATTCACGCGACGCGATGATTTCTTTGAAGCACGCGCCGAAGTAATCGAGGACGATGAGGAAGATCAGCTTGAGCTTGAGGCAATGTCTCGCTCGGTCGTTTCCGAATTCGAAAACTACGTCAAGTTGAACAAGAAGGTTTCGCCCGAGGTCGTAAGCGCTGTTACCCAGATCGAGGAATACTCGAAACTGGCGGATACGATTGCGCAACATCTGGCGATTAAGATCAACGACAAGCAGGAAATCCTGTCCATATTCTCGGTCAGGAAACGGCTGGAGCATATTCTCGGCCTTATGGAGAGCGAGATTTCAGTTCTCCAGGTTGAAAAGCGCATCCGGAGCCGCGTCAAGCGCCAGATGGAGAAGACGCAGCGCGAATATTATCTGAACGAGCAGATGAAGGCGATCCAGAAGGAGTTGGGTGACGGCGAAGAAGGCCGCGACGAACTCTCCGAACTGGAAGAGCGCATCGAGAAAACCAAGCTATCCAAGGAAGCCCGCGAAAAGGCCCTGGGCGAACTGAAAAAGCTCAAGCAGATGAGCCCAATGTCCGCCGAGGCAACGGTCGTCCGCAACTATCTGGATTGGCTGCTCGGTATTCCGTGGGGCAAGCGTTCTGCGGCAAAGACGAATCTCAACAAGGCTGAGGAAGTCCTTGATGCCGATCATTACGGACTTGAGAAGGTCAAGGAGCGGATAATCGAATATCTCGCTGTTCAGTCGCGCTCTAGGAAAATTAAGGGCCCGATCCTTTGTCTGGTCGGCCCTCCTGGGGTTGGTAAGACATCCCTGGGCAAATCGATTGCCAAGGCGACAGGCCGAGAATTCGTCCGCATGGCCCTCGGTGGCGTTCGTGATGAAGCGGAAATCCGCGGACATCGCCGGACCTACATTGGCTCAATGCCGGGCAAGGTCATCCAATCGATGAAAAAGGCCAAAAAATCCAATCCACTTTTCCTTCTCGACGAGATCGACAAGATGGGCATGGATTTCCGCGGCGATCCTTCCTCGGCTCTGCTGGAAGTTCTGGATCCGGAGCAAAACAATACGTTCAACGACCACTATCTGGAGGTCGAATATGACCTTTCGAGCGTGATGTTTGTGACAACCGCCAACACGCTGAATATCCCCGGCCCATTGATGGATCGGATGGAGATCATTCGTATTGCCGGCTACACCGAAGACGAGAAGGTCGAGATCGCCAAGCGCCACTTGTTCCCGAAAGCCATTCGCGACCATGCGTTGACTGACAAGGAATTCGTGGTTTCCGACGAAGCATTGCTGACCATCATTCGGCGTTACACCAGGGAAGCTGGCGTACGCGGGCTCGAGCGCGAACTACAGAAATTGGCGCGCAAGGCTGTAACTGAGATTCTCAAGGGCAACAAGAAATCGGTCAAGGTCGACAATAAGAATGTCGAGGATTATCTCGGTGTACCCAAATTCCGTCACGGTGAGGCCGAAACGGAAGATCAGGTTGGTGTTGTTACGGGTTTGGCCTGGACGGAAGTCGGCGGCGAGCTGCTGACCATCGAAGGGGTCTCCATGCCCGGTAAGGGCAAGATGACTGTCACCGGAAATCTCCGTGATGTCATGAAGGAATCAATTTCGGCTGCCGCATCCTATGTGCGTTCGCGGGCAATTGATTTCGGCGTCGAGCCGCCGTTGTTTGACCGTACCGATATTCACGTCCACGTGCCCGAAGGTGCGACACCAAAGGATGGACCGTCAGCCGGTGTCGCGATGGCGACGGCTATTGTGTCTATAATGACGGGAATTCCAGTGCGCTCAAACGTGGCAATGACCGGCGAGATCACGCTTCGTGGCAGGGTCCTGCCAATCGGTGGCCTCAAGGAGAAATTGCTGGCTGCATTGCGTGGCGGAATTACCAAGGTGTTGATCCCCGAGGAAAATGCCAAGGATTTGCCGGAAATTCCGGACAACGTAAAAAATGGCCTTGAGATCGTGCCGGTTTCCAATATCGACGAGGTTCTCTCTCATGCGTTGGTGCGCCAGCCTGAGGCGATCGAGTGGACCGCGGAGGATGAAGCCGAGGCACGCCGTTCCATGCTTCCACATGTCGGCGATACCGATCCAGCCGTTACCGCACACTAACAAACTGGCGTTTTAGAATATCAAGGCTCGGCAGGTTTGCCGGGCCTTTTTTTGTATTCTGATCAGCAGGCTACGCGCATTTTTTTGTGTATTTTCTGATTCGCTTAAGAATTGAAAATCCGCTGATTTCAGCGGTTTCTTAGGAATCACTCGCAAAAAAACAGAAATTTGGGCGATTTTGAGGGCAATTATCTGGGAAAAACGACAAATTTCCCGCAAAAGCTTGATTTTACTGTTGATATTCGCGCTGCAACCGACGACTGTCTCGTTCAATCGGGATTAATGCCCCGGGAAAATGATGGAAGGAAACAGCCATGAATAAAAATGAGCTAATTGCGGCGGTCGCAGATAGGTCCGGGCTCACAAAGGCGCAAGCCTCTGACGCACTGGAAGCAACATTGGAGTTGATCACCGGTTCGCTCAAAGGTGGAGGCGAAGTCAGACTACTTGGTTTCGGCAATTTTGTGGTTGCAGACCGGAAGGCGACTACTGCACGTAATCCCCAAACTGGTGCAACAATTCAGGTACCCGCATCCAAATCGCCTAAGTTCAAGCCGGGCAAAGCCCTCAAGGACGCGGTCAATAACAGATAATCTTTTTTGGATTTATATAAGTGCGAAAGCACATTTCTGAACTTATCAAACCCGCCATTACTGGCGGGTTTTTTCATTCGCATGACATTACCGTTGGCATGCTTTCTTCAATATGTCGAAATTTGTCATCGAACAAAAATGACTGATCGGCAGGTGTGATCGTTTGCCGCCCGATCCACGTATAAACTAAAAACAGAACCCTGATTAGTGATTACGTTCCTTATGGCAGAAAATCAGGCGACAAAGGCAACCAAATGTTACACAACTTTATAGCCTGGCTGGCAGTTATATTCGCATTCCTTGTCATAGATGCAATTTGGCTGGGATATCTGGCCAGGGACTTTTATCAGCGACATCTCGGTGCCCTGATCCGAGAAGATATTCTGTTCGGCGTGGCCGGGCTCTTCTACGTCTTATACACGGTGTCTGTGGTCGTGTTTGTGGTTATCCCTGCACAAAAATCCGGTAGCCTGGCGCAGGCAATTTTGTTGGGTGCGTTTCTTGGTCTGGTTGCATACGGAACCTATGACCTGACAAATCTTGCGACTTTGAAAGGCTGGTCGGTCACGGCGTCAGTCGTCGACATGGCTTGGGGCACATTCCTCACCGCCACCATCTCGTCGGTCGGTTACCTTGTGTTGAACTGGATGAAGTCGACCTAGCGCAACCGGACTTCTGTACCGGGATCAAACAGCATCGCCTTTTCCGGATCAAAACCTATGGTCAAGGTGGTGCCTTCCTTCACGTTCCGATCATCCTTGATGTCGATAGTCATCGGTTCGGTATCTTCGGACCGCGCATAGGCATAGGAAATACCGCCAAGATTTTCGATCACATCAATCTCGGTTTTGATTTTGACTTTCCCTTCCGGATCAAAGTGCTCGGGGCGGATGCCAAGAAGCAATTTTGTGCCCTTTTCCGGCTTGTTTTCTTTCAGCGCAAAACTGGCCTTTGCACCACCGAAATCCGGAAGCGACACATCACATTTTCCAGCTGTGCTACTATCAACAACCGCATTCAAAAAATTCATTCTCGGAGAGCCAATGAAGCCGGCAACAAACACATTGTCAGGATCATCATACAACTCGATCGGCGAACCGATCTGTTCAACCTTACCGGCTCGCAAGACGACGATCTTGTCGGCAAGCGTCATTGCCTCAACCTGATCGTGAGTAACATAGATCATGGTCGCGCCCAGATCCTTGTGCAGCTTCGCAATCTCCAGGCGCATCTGCACACGCAGTTCCGCATCAAGGTTGGACAGTGGTTCGTCAAACAGGAAAACCTGTGGCTCCCGCACAATCGCACGGCCGATTGCAACCCGCTGCCGCTGACCGCCGGATAATGCCTTTGGTTTGCGATCAAGTAATTGATCCAAATGAAGGATGCTTGCCGCCTTGCTGACACGTTCCTTGATTTCGCCTTCCGGATGGCCGGTCATTTTGAGACCGAACCCCATGTTTTCTTCAACCGACATGTGGGGATAAAGCGCATAGGACTGGAATACCATGGCAACGCCGCGCTCTGCAGGTTCCACATGGGTTACATCGCGTCCACCAATCATGATGTGACCAGACGTGGCGTCTTCCAAGCCCGCCACTAGCCGCAGCAATGTCGATTTTCCGCATCCTGACGGACCCACAAATACCGTGAATTCACCGTCGTCGATTGAGAAATCGACATCCCTGATCACATCGACTTCGCCGAAGGATTTTTTGACATCAGAAAGTTGCAATCCAGACATTTCGCCTCCCTTGGATTGATATCGCTCAGGCCCGCGGCCCGAGTTTCGTACCCAAATCTTCTTCAATGTTTAATGCGGTTTCATGCACCTGTTCGGCCCACTGCTCCAGCATTTCGGTTGATACTCTGTATACTGGTCCGGTCACGGAAATCCCGGCAAAGGTATCGCCTTTAATCGGTTTGATCGGAGCCGCAACACAGTGAATTCCCGATTCGTGCTCTTCCCGGTCGAAAGCAATTCCGTTGCGCCTAATCTCCTCGATTTCCGCTAGCAGCGCTTTCGGCCCAGACAAGGTGTTTGTTGTAAATTTGTGGAAATCGATTTTCTGTACCAGATCTTCAAGGCATTCTGGCGAGAGTGTCGAAATGGCTGCCTTCCCGATGCCGGTGCAATAGACGGGTGAAGCGTTGCCTATTTGCGAATACATCCGTACAGACTGCCTGCCTTCAACCTTGTCCACATAAATGACCTTGGTGCCGCTCAACATGCCAAGGTGAACGGTTTCGCCCGTTACAGCATGAAGCGCCTGCATGTGCGGTTCCGCGATGATCCGAAAATGGTTACCCGCCCAGGCCTTGGACGCATATCGAAGTAACATCAAGCCCAAACCATAGGTGTGGTCATGATTGACTGTCAGCAGTCCTTCCTCGACAAGATTGGCGATCTGCCTGTGTAATGTGCCACGGGGCTGATCGCATTTCTCAAGGATTTCGGTGAACCGCATCGGATGCTCCGAGGAAGCAATTACGTCCAGTACAGACATGGCCTTGCCAAGCGTGCCGGTATCCCGCCGTCCGCTCGCGTCACCACTATCTGACTTGGGCGTACTTACTTGTTCCAATGTCGAACCCATGCTCTGGTAATCACCGTGTCAATTCATTTGTAAAAATTCTGTCTTGACATTTCCTGTAGCATAGAATGATAATTCTGAATAGTAAAACTTTGTTCCAAATAATGGAACTTTTACAAACTACGCCTCAGGGTATGAATTAATTGGCGTTTTGGGAGGAATCACAAAACGCGGAAAATCGGGAGACGGGCAGTTGTTTGCCTGCCTTGCGCAAATCGCGAGCATCCGCTCGTCAGAAAGATCAGCGCGGGGAAACAAAATCGGGAGAGAATCAGTAATGAAATTCAGCCTTAAATCTGTGCTTCTGGGCACAGTCGCGTCTGCGTTCATGTCGGTATCGGCATTTGCCGGCGATCTAATTATCAATTTTGATGACTTGAACCCTGGACCAAAGAAAGCCTTTGAAGAGGCTGTCGAGGATTTCAAGAAAGCTAATCCCGATATCAATGTCACCGTGAACAACACGGACCGGGAAGCGCACAAGACTGCAATTCGTAACTTCCTGACCAACGATGCCCCGGATATCACATCCTGGTATCCAGGAAACCGCATGGCACCATTTGTCGATGCCGGCCTGTTTGAGGACATTACCGACCTTTGGGAGAGCGACCCGAATTTGAAGGACAAGTTCGCCGCCATCAAACCAACCATGACGCGGGATGGAAAACAGTGGGGCGTTCCCTATACCTTCTACCAGTGGGGTATCTACTACCGCAAAGATATCTTCGACAAGCTGGGTATTGCCGAACCGCAAACCTGGGACGAGCTAATAGCCGCAGCTGAGCTGCTAAAGGAAAACGGCGTCACACCATTCACAATCGGCACCAAATTCCTTTGGACCGCCGCTGGCGTATTTGACTACATCAATCTGCGCACAAATGGATATGAAGTGCATAATGATCTGACTGCCGGGAAGATCAAATACACCGATCCACGCATTCGCCAGACCATGGAAAACTGGAAGCAGCTCATCGACATGGGTGCGTTTGTTCCTAACCATGCGACAATGTCCTGGCAGGATGCGATTGCGCCTTTCGCCAATGGCGACGCTGCAATGTATGTGATGGGTAATTTCTCCGTTGATGGATACAAGACAGCGGGAATTGATCTCGCAAATGTCGACTTCTTCCCGTTCCCGGAAATCACCCCGGGTGTTCCACGAGCCGAAGAAGCACCGGCTGATGCATTCTTCATCCCGGCAAATGCCAAGAACAAGGAAGATGCCCGCAAGTTCCTGGCATTCGTTGCACAGCCTGAAACGCTTGCAAAATGGAACGCAACCATCGGCCAGTTGCCACCAAATTCGGATTCCGAAATCAATCAGGACGACAAGTTTATCGTTCAGGGTTTCGATACGGTGAGCAATGCCGCAGGCCTGGCACAGTTCTATGACCGTGATGCACCTGCTGCAATGGCGAAAGCCGGCATGGAAGGTTTCCAGCAGTTCATGCTCGATACATCGAAAATGGACGAAATTCTGGAACGTCTCGATGTCGTTCAGGGTGAAGTCTACAAGTAAGAAATCTTTGGGCTGGCGGATAGCCGCCGGCCCACCTTCATTGAAGTCGCAGACAATTTCTGCGGAATTTCAGGGGCAATGCGTCGTGGCTTGAATGATGCCAAGGCGTTCGGGCAAAAATCGGGGATACCATGACTATAGAAAATACAATGGTCTCGCACCGCAATGAAACACAGATGGGCATGGTCGCGCTTGCCGGTGCCGCTTTGGCTGTCTGCCTGATTTGCCTCTTCTATCTGGTCGATATCGAATCGACCGCATCGATACTCAGTATTGAACAGTTGGCCGATGCAAGAGTGCCCAATTTCTTCATCAGGCTGGTTCTACTCATCGGCGCGCTGATCTCCGCTTTTATCCTGATTATCAATACAGCTTACTATAAACGAAACAGAATTATTCTAGCTCCTTGGATTTTTCTTTCTGTCGGTCTGACGTTTTTTATCGTCTACGTGATCATTCCGATCTTCACTTCAATCAGCTATTCGTTCACCCGTTGGAATGGCCTCAGGCGCGCGGATGGTTCTTCGACTGCCGAATGGATAGGGTTAGAAAATTATCGGATGCTGATGGAGGATCCGAATTTCTATACCTCCTTGTGGAATAACCTGCTTTGGCTCGTCTTGTTCATGCTGGCTATTCCTATCGGGCTCGGTATTGCGCTGTTTCTCAACCAGACTGTTACCGGCATTCGGATTTACAAGTCCCTGTTCTTTTTCCCGTTCGTTATATCGCAGGTCGTGGTCGGCCTCATATTCGGGTGGTTCTATGAACCGACTTTCGGAATGGTCGGAGAGATCTGGGGCTTTTTCTTCTGTACCGAGGAAACCAACATTGTCGGAAACGTCCGAACGGTCTGTTCGGTCGATCCGCCGCATATATTGGGTGAAGCCAAATATGCGACCTACGGGATCATTGTCGCCGGTCTCTGGCCGCAGATCGCCTATTGCATGATCTTGTATCTGACGGGACTTAACAATGTTTCGCCTGATCAGATCGAAGCCGGTCGCCTGGACGGGGCGAAGGGCTGGAAGATGCTTCGCCATGTGATCCTGCCGCAGCTGTGGCCGGCAACATTCCTCGCAGTCGTCGTAACGGTAATCGGCGCGCTACGTTCATTCGACATGATCGCGACCATGACTAGTGGTGGCCCGTTCGGCTCCACCAACGTGCTGGCCTATTACATGTACGATCAGGC
>JBCCEP010000045.1:0-15868 GCA_039030215.1 Pseudomonadota bacterium | reverse complement strand
CCCAAGCCCGCTGCCGTTCTGATTTTCTCCCCTTGTCAGAAAGGGCTGGCTAAGTTCCAGAAATTCCTCTTCCGAGAATCCCTGGCCGGTATCTGCAACTGAAATCTCGATGTCATCGTCATGGACTGACAGACTGACCTCGATCGCAGTATGCTCGTCATTATGCCGGATGGCGTTTTCAACCAGGTTTACGATCGCCTCCTGCAACAGAATTTCATTGCCACGATAGGACAGTGTCTCCGGCGACAGGTTTAGTGAGATTTCCTGGCCCTTGTCGAGCGCATTTGCTGCAACAGTCTGGGTCGCATTCGCCACAGTCTTGGCAAGATCAAACATCTCCATGCTTTCGCCCGACAACGCATGCGCGCTCGCACCCGCCAGCATCTGATTGATCATCTTGCCCGTCTCGTCACTTGTTTCGGCAATTTGCTCCAGGCCCGATTCCAGATCATCTTGCTTGCCGGAGGCCAATGCCGCCTGTGCTTGCACCTTGATCGCCGCCACCGGATTTCTTAGCTGATGCGCTGCGTTGCCGATAAAGCGTTCCCGGTTTCGTTTCGATCTGGCAACCCGCTCAAACAGCTCGTTCATCGATTTTACAATTCCGGAAAGTTCAACCGGCATTGCGCGCTTGATCGGGTTCAAATCATAGGGCGTCCGGTTCTCGATCGCCTGCTGCAACTGCACGAGTGGCCGCAAACCGACTGAAACTGCGAACCAGACGATGGCACCGGCGGCAAGCACGAGCAAAATCAACCGGACCAGCGATCGGGCAAACAGGCTAAGGGTCAATTCATCCCTTTCGGTATTTTGCTGCCAGGTGGTGATTGTCGTCCAGCCATTAAGTTCGCGTCCCGACAGCAATTGCCTGACCGCCACCACGCGCACCGGTGCTCCAGCATACACACCATCATAGAAAATCGGCTCGCCATCGGTCAGCTCGACGCCCTCCGGCGGTCGCGGATATCCGGAGTAGCCCGTCACGAATGCGCCTTCCGGCCCTTTGACGTAATAGAAAAACTCATCCCCCAGATTATCAGTCAACATTTCAAGGGTGGCGTCGGCCAACAGGCTGCCGCTTGAAGCAACGATGTTCTCCGACAGGGTCAGCATTGCGGCAAGCAGGGTCCGGTCGTGCAGATCGCTTGAAATACGTTTCGCAGCATAAAAGGTTTCCAGCGAAACGATTGCAGCAATCGCGGTGAGCGGCAGCAACAGCCAGACCAACAACCTGGTTCGTATCGAGTTCATTTGACTTCCCTGAAACAATAGCCAAGGCCGCGGACCGTTTTGATCTCCGTGCCGGATTGTTCCAGTTTCTTGCGCAAGCGATGAATATACAATTCGATGGTGCTTTCCTCGACATCAGCCCCGACACCATACAGATGCTCAATGATCTGCGTCTTCGAGATCACATGGCCTTTCCGGTTGATCAATATCTCGGCAAGGGCAAATTCCCGTCTCGGCAATTCCATCACATCGCTGTCTATCGATATCTGCCGGGCGGCGGCATCAAAGACCAACCGGCCAATTTTGACCGGCGCAGTAATCTCCTTGCTCGCCCTGCGCAGCAATGCTCGCGATCTCGCCAGTAACTCCGCCAGTTCGAACGGTTTGGTCAAATAGTCGTCTGCCCCGAGATCAAGCCCGTCGACCTTGTCATTGATCGTGTCCCGCGCCGTCAGCAATATCACCGGGGTCTGATCCTTCGCATTACGCAGATTTCGGAGGATTTCCAGACCTGATTTGCCCGGAAGATTGACATCAAGAACAATCAGATCGGTTTTTTCGTCCATCAGGAATGAGAGCGCATGGTCGCCATCGTGGATCTGGTCGACTCCATGCCCCTCCGACATGAACGACTTTGCAATCCCGTCAGCAAGTGCCTTGTTGTCCTCGATAATCGCTATTCTCATTTCTTCTCCGGCGTGAAAGCTCAGTGAAAGGTTCGAACGCTATTAGCATGATTGTCAATACTGCATTTTTGGGAGGAGATGCATCCGCGGCCCCTTGTCCGCATGCTTTCCTCCTTCGCACACCTCGGAGGAAAATATGAAATTACTCAAGAATATCACAGGCCTTCTTGCGACCAGCGCACTTGCATTGAGCGTAGGTTCCGCTGCTAAGGCCGCAGACATGGCTGGCGAAACCATCCAGTGGACCATCCCCTTCTCGGAAACCGGTGGTTCGGCAAAATGGGCAAACTTCTTTGCACCGTTGCTTTCTGAAGCGCTTCCCGGCGAACCGACCGTCGTCGTGAAATTCATGCCCGGCGCCGGCTCCACAAAGGGCGCGAACTGGTTCCAGAACCAGAAAAATGGCGACGGAACCGTAATGTTCGGTTCATCCGGTTCAACCCAGTTCCCATACCTGTTGGGTGATCCGCGCGTTCGCTATGAATACAAGGACTGGAAGCCGGTTATGGCAACCGGCACCGGCGGCGTGGCTTACACCACCAAGGAAATTGGCGAGAAATTTGATGGTTCGGCAAATGCGCTGAAAGACATCAAGTTCATCTATGGCGCCCAGGGCGCGACCAGTCTTGATCTTGTCCCGCTTCTGGCCTGGAAAATGCTCGGTATGGATGTTGAGCCGGTCTTCGGCATCAAGGGCCGCGGTGACGGCCGCCTGATGTTCGAGCGTGGCGAGGCAAACATCGACTACCAGACCTCATCCGGTTACCTGAAAGGCTCCCTGCCACTGGTTGATTCAGGTACGGCAATGCCAATGATGAGCTGGGGCGCGCTTGACGAGAGCGGCAACATCGTCCGCGATCCGACCTTCCCCGACATGCCGACATTCAAAGAAGTCTGTGAAGCAACAGATGGATGCGAAACATCCGGCGAAGCCTGGGAAGCATGGAAAGCATTCTTCGTAGCCGGTTTCCCGTCACAGAAGATTGCCTTCCTGCCCGGAACGGCAGATGACGATACCGTAAACACCTTCGTCGCGGCATTCGAGAAGGTTAAGGCAAGACCGGATTTTGCTGAAATCGCTAAGGCCAGGGTCGGTAAATATCCGATGTTTGTTGGTGAAAGCGCCGTCAAGGCGACAGCAGATGCCACAACGATTTCGCCGGAAGCAAAGGCTTTTGTCGTGAACTGGCTATCTGAAGACTACGGCGTCGAACTTAAATAGACGTCATGATATCCTGATCGCCCGGTCTGAAAACAGATCGGGCGGTCTTTACAATTTGGCGGGCAATAAGATCTGGGGAGGACGAGGTCTTGGAGGTTTTTGTAGAAGCTTTACCGGCGTTAAGTGATGCATTTGGGCTAATTCTTCAACCTATCGTTCTGGGCTATCTGGCCTTGGGTGTTGTCATGGGACTTTGCGTCGGCGTATTTCCCGGCCTTGGCGGCATTGCCGGTCTTTCCCTGCTCCTGCCCTTCATGTTCGGCATGGACCCGATCCTGGGGCTTGCCTTGATGATCGGAATGGTCGCTGTCGTTCCAACCTCCGATACCTTCGCTTCCGTACTGATGGGTATTCCAGGTTCATCGGCGAGCCAGGCGACCGTGCTTGACGGTTTCCCCATGGCAAAAAATGGCGAAGCCGCACGCGCATTGTCGGCTGCTTTTTCCTCTTCGCTTTTCGGCGGTTTGATGGGAGCCGCGTTCCTGACCGTTTTCATTCTGGTTGCGCGCCCGATCGTTCTTTCATTCGGCCTGCCGGAAATGCTGATGATGACCATCCTCGGCCTTTCCATGGTAGCAATCCTGGCCGGACGCGTTGCGCTGAAAGGCATCGCAGCAGCCGGTCTTGGTCTGATGGTAGGCACGATTGGTGCAGCCGACGCAGGCGGCAGCCTGCGCATGTCGAGCTATGACTATCCCTACATGATTGACGGTTTCAAACTCGTCATCGTCGGTCTCGGCATCTTCGCTATCCCCGAAATCGTCGCCTTGCTGCGCCAGAATCGGGCAATCTCCAAAAGCGCCGAATTGGGCGCAGGATGGCTGGACGGCGTCAAGGACTGGGCGGCAAACATTTTCCTCTCATTGCGATGCTCCATAATCGGTGTCGTCGTCGGTGTGATCCCTGGACTGGGTGGCTCGGTCGTCGACTGGATCGCCTACGGCCACACCGTTCAGTCCACCAAGGACAAATCGAAGTTCGGCAGCGGCGAAGTCCGCGGCATTATCGGTCCTGAAAGCTCCAACAACGCCAAGGAAGGCGGAGGCCTCGTCCCTACCCTGCTATTCGGAATACCTGGCTCCGGCTCCATGGCGATCTTCATCGGTGCTGTTGCCCTGCTCGGTTCGGGCCAGATCGAAGTCGGCCCCGGCATGCTCAAGAACAATCTGGACATGACCTATGCAATCGTCTGGCTTCTGGCGCTGGCTAACGTCGTCGGCACCTTGCTTTGCATTGCAGCCTCCGGCGGAATTGCCAAGCTGACGACCATCCGGTTTACGCTGTTGGCACCCTTCCTCTTCATGCTGATTTCGTTTGCAGCCTTCCAGTCAGGTCAGAATTTTGCGGATCTGGTTGCCTTGTTCGGCTTCGGTCTTGTTGGCATCTTTCTGAGACGGTTTGACTGGTCGCGGCCTGCATTCCTGATCGGTTTCGTTCTGTCCAATCCGGTTGAGAAGTTCACCAACCAGGCAGTACAGATTGCAAGCTTCCGTTTTCGTGAAAGCACCTCAGCCGGCCTGGAATATGTCTTCAGCCCGATCGTCATAATCCTGATCATCATCACCGTGGTCTCCGTTGTGTTGGGGATCCGGCAGGCAAAACTGATCATGGCAGAGGGCGACGTCAAATCAGGCTCCAAGCGTGCACCGTTTATCTTCCTTTGCGCAATCCTTGCCTATCTGGTGATTGCCTACTGGGACGCTTCCCAGATCAGCGATCGGTTAATTGGTGACAAGATCGTCCCGATGGTCATCGCCGGCATCTCCATTGCCTGCTGCCTGATCCTGATGGTCCAGATGATGCGAAAACCGGAAACCGATGTGATCTTTGCCGACCGCGAGGTCAACGGCGAAGATGCCGACGCGCCACACGGCCTTTGGGCAACCTTGGCATGGTTTGCATTCCTTCTGGCATTGTGCTGGGTGTTCGGCTTCATCATTGCACTGGCGATTTTCCTGGTCAGCTTCCTGCGCTATCGTGCGGAATTGTCCTGGCTCAACGCAGCGATCTATTCCGCCTGTGGCATCGCCTTCATGTGTTTCATGGCCTGGTCGCTCAATCGCGATTTCCCGCCGGGATTGCTGCAAAGCTACATGGACCTGCCATGGCCGCTGAGATAAGGGTCGGTTGATGAAACAACATGCAATTCCCTGCATCCTGATGCGCGGGGGAACCTCAAAGGGTCCGTATTTTGACCGTACGGACCTGCCCGAGGATCGCGATAATCTCGCAAAGGTCCTGATCGCGGCGGTCGGTGCCGGGCATCCCCTCAACATCAATGGCGTCGGCGGCGGCAACCCCGTCACGACAAAGGTCGCCATGCTCTCCCGGTCCGAACATGAATGGGCGGATATCGACTACTTTTTCGCCCAGGTTGCCGTCGATCAGGAATTGGTCGATTTCGCACCGACCTGCGGGAATATCCTGGCAGGCGTCGGTCCGGCAGTCTTGGAGATGGGCTTGTTACCAATCGACGGCGACACCACCAATGTCAAAATCCGCAGCGTAAATACCGAAGCACTAGTTGAGGCTGTCATCGAAACGCCGGATGGAGCGGTCAACTATGACGGCGACGCAAGCATTACCGGTGTACCGGGAACGGCTGCCCCGGTCATTCTGAACTTCATGAATGTGATTGGCTCAAAGACCAGCGCGCTTTTCCCGACTGGCCAGTCACGCCAGCTGATCGAAGGCTATGAGGTCACCTGCATCGATGTCGCCATGCCAATGGTGATCGGCCGGGCAGAGGATTTTGGCATTACCGGATATGAGAGCCGGGAAGAGCTGGATGAAAACAAGGCCCTGTTCGAAAGAATCGAGAAGGTTCGCCTGAAAGCCGGTGAGTTGATGGGAATGGGCGACGTGACCAAATCGGTTGTGCCAAAATTCGGACTGCTCGCGCCGGCCCGCGAAGGTGGCACCGCCGCAGCACGCTATTTCATGCCGTGGAATACCCACCCCTCTTATGCCGTGACCGGCTCCATTTGTACCGGCTCCTGCCTGCTTGCACCGAACACGGTTGCAGAAGGGCTGATATCCATCAGCAATACCCATCCCACCCCGGTCAAGATTGAACATCCGAGCGGATTTATCGATGTGGTGTTTGACTACAAGATTGGTGACGACGGATTTGAACTCAATTCCGCAGGCTTGCTACGCACAGCGCGGAAAATGTTCGCAGGCGACATCTTTGTCCCGGCTAGTGTCTGGCCTTCTTGATAAGACTTCAGGCAGCCTGTCTGCCTAATGATTTCAGAAAATCAGACCCCTTTGCGGTGACCTTAACGATCGGCACGGAATTTTCATCAATCTCGCGCTTGATGAAGCCGTAATCCACCGCATCCTCCCAGATTGAAAGTCTGGGACAAGACGTCCGCCAGGCATCCATTGCCTCTTGATAGGTGCGCGGTTCCTTGGAGATCCAGGCGACAAGATCGGCAATCAGCGATTCATTTTCCATGCACAATCTCCATCTGGTGTTCCAGCCATTATAGAACAGTCCCGCCTGCGTTCTCAATCCGTCAACTCGAGAGTATCAACCCCCAAACGCCCGTGCTGACAGGATCTTTCCGGTGCAGTCTCCAAACCCGATGCGGTATTGGCCCTGGCAGGAACCGGTGATTGTGACGGTGTCGCCATCCTCCAGGAAGGTGCGGCTGCCGCCATCGACCTCCAGGGGATCCCGGCCATTCCAGCTGAGTTCCAGCATGGAGCCGAAACTGTCCGGTGTCGGACCGGAAATCGTCCCCGATCCGAGCAGGTCCCCCGTCTCCATCGCACAGCCAGACGAGGCGTGATGAACAAGCTGCAGCGCGGACGAATAATACATGTACTTGTAATTCGTCCGGCAGATCACGGATGGTTTTTTGCCATCCGGTGCCAGTTCGACCACCAGATCAATGTCGAAATTGTTCGGCGTGTCTTCCTGCAGATAAGCCAAGAGCTGCTTGACCCGCTCCGGTGCCGGCTTGCGGAAGGGTTCCAGCGCCTCGCGGGTAACAACCCACGGGCTGATCGAGGTAGCAAACGCCTTTGACTGGAACGGACCCAGCGGTTGATATTCCCAGGTCTGGATATCGCGGGCCGACCAGTCGTTCATCAGCACATAGCCGAAAAGGTTGTCATAGGCCTCGCCAGCCGTCACCGGCTTACCCATCGGGTTTGGCGTGCCGACAATCGCGCCCAGTTCCAGTTCGATGTCCAGTTTCCGGCACGGGCCGAAGCCTGGAACTTCATCCTGGGGGCCTTTCAACTGACCATTGGGCCGGTGGATTGGTGTCCCCGAAACCACCACGGTCGAAGCGCGGCCATTATAGCCGATCGGAATGTGCAGCCAGTTCGGCATCAACGCGTTATTGGGATCGCGGAACATCGAGCCGACATTGGTGGCGTGTTCCTTCGAGGCGTAAAAGTCGGTAAACGACCGCACAAAGATCGGCAGATGTAATTCAGCATCCGCCTGCGCAACCAGGTTCACATCCTGATCGCCACTCTCAGCATCAAGCAGATCGGCAATCGCTTCGCGGGTCTCAGACCAAACTGCCTGCGGCAGTGCCATGAACGGATTGAGCACACCATCGCCAAACACCTTGGAACCGCCACCCGGTGCCAGCTTGCCGGCTTCTTCCAGTGCGGTCAGGTCGAGGATCCTGTCCCCGATCGCGACGCCAATCCGCCTGGCGCCGCCATTTACCGAAAACACCCCAAAAGGCAGGTTCTGGATCGGGAAATCCGTGTCCGGGCCGTTGGCACTTTCAACCCAGCTCTTGCGAGCTGGATCGTGGGTTTTGTTTACACCCGCCATTAAACGCCTCCAAACTTACCCAATACGAGCAACTAATCCGCCATCAGGACGCCGCGTTGAATCTGGTCTTCCTCGATCGATTCAAACAGCGCCTTGAAGTTTCCTTCACCAAACCCGTCATCCCCTTTGCGCTGGATGAATTCAAAGAAGATCGGCCCGATCACGGTTTTCGAGAAGATCTGCAGCAGAATGCGTGTCATTCCGCCACCGACGACCCCTTCCCCATCGATCAAAATACCGTTTTTCTTCAGTTTTTTCCAACGGTTCCTCATGATCCTTCACCCGGTCGACAGACTTGTCGTAATAGAGGTCGGGTGGTCCTGGCATGAAAGCCACACCGTTATCGGCAAGCTGATCGGTGGAAACGTAGATATCGTCGGTTCCGATCGCAACATGTTGGATACCCTCGCCTTTATATTCCTTCAGATATTCCTCGATCTGGCTCTGGTCATCCGTACTCTCATTGATCGGAATACGGATTTTACCACAGGGTGACGTCAAGGCCCGCGAAGTCAGGCCGGTCATCTTGCCTTTGATGTCGAAGAACTTGATTTCCCTGAAGTTGAAGGCAGTCGAATAGAATTTGTACCAGGTGTCCATATTTCCGCGCATTACATTATGCGTAAGATGATCCAGATAGTAGAACCCGGCACCGGATGGACGAGGATCATGTTCCCCAATCCAATCGAAATCTTGGTCATAGGGATTCTTGCCGCCATCATAATCCTCGATGAAATACAGAAGCGATCCACCAATCCCGATTACAGCTGGCACGTCGATTGATTTGCCGCCGCCGGTGTATTCGCTAGCGCCATAATCAAGAGCGCATTTCAGAGCATGCTGGGCATCAACCACGCGCCAGGCCATCGCTGGCGCACATGGCCCATGGTCTTCGACAAATTTGGCAGCATGACTGTCAGGCTCGCGATTGATCAGGTAATTCACCTGACCCTGGCGATAGAGCGAAATGTCTTTGGTCTTGTGACGTGCAACCTCGACAAACCCCATTGCTTCAAACAATGGTTCCAGCTTACCTGTCTCAGGATGGGCAAATTCGACAAATTCAAACCCGTCCGTACCGGCTATGTTGTGGTCGTCAATTTTGGCTTTAGGTGCGTCGTGCGGAAACGGTCCCATGCGACTCTCCCGTGTTTGGCGCGTGGTTTCCGTGCCCTCCACATCGCAGTGACAATGCCCGGCCCGCGGGCCGATTTCACAGGGCCTTCCCCGGAAACCGATTCGTTATCCTTTCACCACCTATATAGTAACGATTATTACCGCCGCCAACAAACGGCACAGTGAATCAGACGTGATCGCCTATGTCCGAATTGGCGCTGTTTCGGTCGACATATCCAGATGCAGGGCGTTCTCCGTGTAGGGATTGGCCGCAATGGCTTCATCATCGAGTTCTACGCCAAGCCCTGGTTCAGCCGACGGAATGACATGCCCCTCCTCCCAAACAATCGAGGTCTTGAGCGGCGACATATAGGGTTTCTCGAACTTTCCGATGGATTCCAAAATCAGGAAATTCGGACTGCAGGTCGACAGATGAATATTTGCAGCCGCCACGACCGGACCGCAATACAGATGCGGTGCAATCTGGACCTGTTTCGTTTCAGCCATGCCCGCAACCTTTTTGCCCTCCATCATCCCGCCGATACGGCCCATATTCATTTGCAATATAGAGGCAGCCCGGGTTTCCAGCACCCGCGCAAACTCATACTTGGTACACAGCCTTTCGCCGGTCGCGACCGGGATCGATGTATAACTGGCAACTTCCGCCATCTCCTCCGGCGCATCCGGTGGGACCGGCTCCTCAAACCATAGCGGATCATACCGTTCCAGCCGTCGTACCAAACGTTTCGCTCCCGAGACCGTAAACTGGCCATGGGTCCCGAACAGGAGATCCGCACGGGTGCCAACCGCCTCACGAAGACGCTTGCAAAACAATTCGCTTCGATCGAGATCGGCCATCGAAGGCTGATGGCCGTCATAAATCGTGTACGGCCCTGCCGGGTCGAACTTGATCGCTGTAAACCCGGCCTCGACCAGATCTACTGCAACTTCTGCAGCAAGATCGGGATCATTGTAGACATTTGGCGAATTCATATCGGGATAGGCGTCGCCATTCGGCGGATAGATATAGGTGTAGCTGCGCAATCTCTCATGCACCTTGCCGCCCAACAATTCATAGACCGGCTTGCCGGCTGCCTTTCCGATAATGTCCCAACAGGCCATATCGAGACCGCTGAGAACACCCGACACAGTCACGTCCGGGCGGTGGGTATATCCGGCGCCATAGACCCTTCTGAAAAACATCTCGACATGATGCGGATCGGCACCCAGAAAATGACGCTCGTACATTTCCTTCGCCATTTCGGTGCAAAGCCGGGGACTGAAGGTGGCGCTGTAGATTTCGCCAACACCAGTAATACCGCAAGCCGTCGTCAGGCGCACAAAAATGAAATACCGCCCTCCCTGACGAGGTGGCGGATTGCCGTACACAAAGGTCTCGATGTTTTCCAGGCGCATTTAGGGTAAGGACTCCCGCAATTGAAAAGTCGATGCTTCCACCGAGATTTGTGCTGTTCGGTAACCAAAATCGATTGGGGACCGATCGAATTCGTCGAAGGTATGTCGGGACGGACAGATGCGTCAATCAGGCAAACCAGTGCGCGGCGTCAATCTGATCGCCAATACGGCGCAAAATGTCATTAACAGTATAAAAAACGTATAGTAAATCGCTTTACCATGCGCTGATTTAGCGATATATTGCAATCGAGCAAAACGGGCAGGTATGGATTTTATGGTATTGAAGGGTATGACCTGGGATCATTCAAGAGGCTATGCCAGCCTTGAGGCGGCGTCTCATGAATTCCAGGAGATTTCAGGAACCACGATCAATTGGCATCGCAGAAGCCTGCAGGCATTTGCCGACGAACCGATTGAGCAGATAGCCAAAGACTACGACCTGATCGTGCTGGATCACCCGCATGTCGGCCTGATTGCCGAAACCGGTTGTCTGCATGCCCTTCCTGTTCCGGACAATCCCGAACAAGTTTCGATTGGTGGAAGTCTGGAAAGCTACTTTTGGAATGGCCGGCAATGGGCGCTCCCGATTGACGCTGCATGCCAGGTTGCCGTTCAACGAAAGGACCTTTGTGAGGCACTGCCAGCGACCTGGGAAGATCTGGTTTCTCAAGATTTTAAAAAATTGAATATCGTTACGCCGCTGCTTCCCGTCGACGCATTCGACATGCTGATGACGCTGGTGGCAGGCATCGGTGAAACCCACCTGCCATTCTCCGAATATGAATTCATCTCTTCCAGGTCAGGCAAAAAAGCACTCTCGATCCAAAAGGCACTCTATAAACGCGGCCCGCAGGAAGCGATAAATTGGAATCCGATCACTACGTTGGAGGTGATGTCGACGACCGACGAGTTCACCTATTCGCCATGCCTGTTCGGCTATATCAACTATGCCCACCCGGGTTTTCGTGACCATCAGCTAACCTATACGGACCTTCCGTTATTTGCCGGCGTGTCCAGGCGTTGCGGGATCCTCGGAGGTGCGGGCATCGGCGTTTCCTCCCACTCGCAATATCTCGAAGAAGCAGTCAAATTCGCGACCTGGGTCGCATCGGAACCCGTCCAGTCGGACGTATACATCAAGAATGAGGGACAACCGGCACATCGGCAAACCTGGGAAAAGCTGGGCAATGATCCTGACTACGCTGGGTTTCTTGCCAATACCTGGGATACCATGTCTACCGCCTGGACCAGACCGCGCGATCCCTGGTTCTTGGCCTATGTCGATGATGTTTGCGCGGTATATCCTGATTTCTTCCTGAAAGACCTTGATCCGGCAACATTTCTTGCAACATTGAACAAACTCTATCGTCACCACACCCAATCGAGGGCTATCGCTTGAAGACGGCAGTAATTACAGGTGGGAACAAGGGGCTCGGCCTGGCACAGACCCGCACATTTCTGGAAAATGGATTCCGGGTCTTTGTGGTTGCACGCACCGAGGGTGATCTCAACACGGTGAGCGGACCGGTCTCATTCGTGCAACACGATCTGGCACAATGGCAGGACGCGTCCTACCTGCGCGATATACATGCGCAATCAGGAAATCTGGACGCATTGGTCAACAATGCCGGCGTTCACCTGAAGAAGCCGGCTTGGGAGGTCGCTTCCGATGAGTTGGAAAACGTTCTGAACCTCAACGTCAAGACGCTCTTCAGTGCAAGTAGCGAATATGTGCAGCTTCAGCGGGAGGTAGGTGGCGCAATCGTAAACATCTCCTCCATGGGCGGCCTGATGGCCCTGCCCTCATCTGCAGCTTATGTAACAGCAAAGACAGCCGTAATCGGGGTTACACGGTCCCTGGCCGTCGACGCCGCGAAATTCGGCATCCGTTGCAATGCAGTTTGTCCTGGTTTCATAGATACGGAAATGACGCGCGCAATCCTGGCAAAGGATCCGGCCAGACGTGAAAAAATCGAGGGTCGCATCCCCGGCGGTAAATTTGGCAAACCAGAAGATGTGGCTGATGCGGTATTCTTCCTGGCAAGCGACAATGCCAAGCACATAAATGGCGTTGCGCTTCCGGTTGATGGCGGCTTCTCCATCGGATTCTGAGGAACAGATGGCCTATAGGAAATCACTGCTTTCAGAGGCACGCAGGATTGAAATTGTTGAGGCCGAGATGCCTGCCGAAATCCCGGCCGGCCACGCACGGCTCCGCCTTGGCACTGCAAGCATATGCGGAACCGACATGCATTATTTCCGCCATTTCGCCAATGCGGGTTTTCAGCTCGACTATCCGATAACGCTTGGGCATGAAGCCTGCGCCTATATGGTTGATGGCAATGGCGCGTCGATCAACGAAGGCGCCTTGGTGGCGATCAATCCGATTATCGAGTGCGGCAGATGCGATCGTTGCGCCACCGGGGACATCAACATGTGCGCCACCAAACAATTTCCCGGCTCCGCCACGACAAAACCGCATATCGACGGATTTTTCCGGGAGTACTTTGATTTTCCAGTTCACAATCTTCATGTAGTCGATCCAACCACAAATCCCGATCATCTGACGTTTACCGAACCGCTGGCCTGCGCCATGCATTGTGTCAGGCGCGCAGGAATAACAGCTGATTCAAGCGTATTGGTCACTGGTTGTGGTCCGATGGGATTGCTGGCCGTCGTGGGCGCTGCTGCCCTTGGTGCAGAGGTCCATGTCACCGATCTCAAGCAGGGCGCAATCGATGTCGCGCAATCCGTCGGTGCTACCAACGGCTTCCTGATCGGGAACGAAGGTTACATGGTTCCTGCAAATTCCTATGATGTCGTCATCGAGGCAAGTGGATCGCCGCATGCCTATAATCAGGCCCTGGAAGCAGTCAGGAAACAGGGTGTGGTCGCCGTCCTGTCACTCATTCAGCCAAGTCCGGTTCCTATCAATCTGCACCTCGTGGCACTCAAGGAGATCACCACGATCGGCTCAATACTCTACACAGATGATTTCGTGGCTGCCCTTGATCTGATCCAATCCGGAAATGTCGATTTCGATAGACTGATTGGCGGCAGATTCTCCGTCTCCCAAACACAGTCTGCATGTGAATTCATGGCAGGTGGGGAAGCAATCGGGAAAGTCCTGATCAAGCCCTAGATCGTTGATCTCTGCAGATCGGCTCTAAAGCTTAACTTCAGCACCTCTTTGTATCTTGATGCGTCTGACAATTTCCTCGTCGCGCTTTTGCTTGAACGCTTCCGGATCGCGCTCATTGGTCCAGTCGTAGAAGCCCTTGCCGCTCTTCATGCCTGTGTGACCATCCTTGAACAAGGAACCCAGTGGGGTCAGATCCGGATCAGTTATATTGGACAAATCAGCCCACACCGCCCGTGCTGCATTCCCATTCAACAGGTCCAGACCCGCCAGATCCGCATGTTCAAACGCGCCCATCGCCGGCAATCGCGAAGCATAACCCTGCTTGAGAACCGTGTCGCAGGCTTCGGGTGTGACCAACCCCTGCCCCACCAGCGTCACGAATTCGCGCAGGACAGCGTGCTGGATTCTGGCCCACAGGAAACCTGGAATGTCTGGGCAAAGAACCGGCGTCTTGCCGGTTTCCGAAAGTATCCGGATTACCGCATCAGTTACCTCCGGCTCGGTACGTCTACCTGGGACAACCTCTACCAAACCCACCAAATGCGCCGGCTGGGCATAGTGGGCAACGCAGAATCTACCCGGATTGGCAAGGCCGGCCTGAATGTCGGAAGCACTGAGTGCCGAGGTCGTGGACGACAGTATTGCGTCCTCACCGGCAAGCTTTTCGGCACGCGCAAGCAATTCTGTCTTGATTGCCAAATCCTCCGCGACGGCCTCGATAATGAAATCAGCTTCCGAGACAGCCGTGTCCAAATCCCCCTGCAAGCCAATCCTCGCGAGCACTGCTTCGGCGTCCTCCGGATCGGCGAGCCTTTCACCTACGAGAAATTCATAGCCTTCGCGGCATCTTTCCTTCGATTCCGGCAAACCGCCAGGCCGCCTTCCCCAAAGGTTCACAACAGCGCCACCCAAAGCGAGCGAAAGCGCGATTTGGGCACCCATCGTGCCATTTCCAAGAACACAACAGGTAATTGGCTCATCCGCCGACATAATGCCAACCGCCATTTTTCGTTTCGACCTGGCCCTGATCGGCAAAACTCTTCAGACTGGCATCAATCGAAACGAGCGCACGCCATTCGCGGACCATGTCCTGATCGTCGCAACATTTGTCCCGTAATTCCGCAAACCCTATTCCGGGGTTCGCCTTGATATGGGTAATGATCGAGGCTTCGACCTGATCGACCCGCCGCCGACAATCATCGACCAATTCCTTGGTTTCCGCAGCCGATTTGACCTCGTCATGGGCAAACAGCACGGCCTGAACATCACGCTCCACCAGAAATTTCTCGATCTTGTCAAACGTTGCCCGCATCGCCGCCGGGTCTTCATACAGATAAAGCACTGGATTGAACGGCGGAAGCAGCGGATCGGCAATGATCAGGGTCTTCGTGGAATGCTCGAAAAATCCCACTTCTGCCATTGAGTGCCCAAGTACCTCGACCGTCTCCAGAACAACTCCACCGCCCAGATCAATCAGGTCCCCGTCCTTGATGAATTCATCTATCGGGCCTTCCGTCGGCCCCATCCAGTCCAGATATTCCTCATTCAGGTCAAAATGCTCACCCTCGGGAAAGGCATGCACAATGGCCTTGGCGTTGAGCCTATTGTCCGCGACCCGGTCCGCGCGTGCCGGGTGCCCTAGAATCGTACATCCGGTTTCTGTCTTCAGCCAGCCATTATTGCCGACATGATCCATGTGTTCATGGGTCAAAAGCAGCAGGTCAAGATCGGCTGGCGCAATTTCCAGTTCGTCAAACCCCTGCTTGAGCGAAGCAAGACCGCCAAAAAGACCGCTATCGATCAAGGCTGTCTTGTCATTTCCCTGAACAAAGAACACTCGGGTAGCAGTCTTGCCTTCATGATCGCCCGGCAGCCCCATCGAGATCGTCGTAAAGGGTCCGGACTGATAGCTGATTACCGATTTTTCCATTCGTGTACTCCGTCATCGACCCTTGAATTTTGGGTCTCTTTTTTCGAGAAACGCTGCAATGCCTTCCTTGCCATCCTGCGTCGCAAAGAGTGCGCCAAGAACACGCTGCTCAAACGTCAGGCCTGCGCTCAGGGCTGTATCCAATCCGTCATCGATCACACGCTTGCCTTCTGCAAGCGCAACGGGTGCTTGCGCTGCAAGTTCCTCCGCCAGGGCAATCGCCCTGGGCATGAGCTCGTCAGGAGCACAAGTCTCAAGTGCTGCGCCATATTCAACGGCCTCGGCCGCCGTCATCATCCGACCGGTCAAAAGCAATTCCTTG
>JBCCEP010000044.1:0-15900 GCA_039030215.1 Pseudomonadota bacterium | reverse complement strand
CAAAATCGAGATCTGCCGGAAAAAAATAGAAGTTTTCACAAAAATTTAATCCACAAGTCTTACGTCTCAAAAAGCAGAGTCCAAAGAATCAGTTACGGGCATTTACGCAGTTTTTGATTCAAGCTTTCTCCACAGTAAAGCAATGCGCAGAGACGAGCAGGGGCTGGTCAACAGCGATGCGCGTTATACACTGAAATTGCAGGATGATTCGCGGCGGACGTGAGCGCTCCATGCCTTGGTTGTTCGTGTTTTCGGGCGGGATTCGACACCCTGCCGGAAAAGGTCCAACCGGTCAGTTGTGTGCTTGTAAAAGTTCAGTATCCAACGTGTTTTTAAATTTCGTATCTGTCTTCAAAACCGACAGATCACAGGAATGCCGTGCGGCGGCGGAAACGAGGAAAAATGAGCCTTCTTGAAATGGAACTGGAGCGGGACGTCAATCCGGTTGACATGATAGAACTGGTAGCATCGGCCAATGAATGGGAATTTGAACGTTCTGGTGACGATGAAATCAACATATCGGTCTCTGGCCTATGGGCAGATTACAGCGTGTCATTTTCCTGGATGGAGGATTTCGAGGCCCTCCATCTGGCCTGCGCTTTTGATCTGAAAGTTCCAAAGCGTCGCGAAGCCGAGACGATGCGGCTATTGTCGCTGATCAACGAGCAGATGCTGATTGGGCATTTTGATCTCTGGATGCGCGAAGGCGCGGTTATGTATCGTCAGGCATTGCTTCTTAACGGAGGCGCGGAACCAACGGGTGAGCAGCTTGAATGCCTGCTGACCAGTGCGCTGGAAGCCAGTGAGCGATATTATCAGGCGTTCCAATTTGTCGTCTGGGCAGGACATCCTGCTCAGGAGGCACTGGATGGTTCTCTGTTTGAAACGCATGGCACTGCCTGACAGACAATAGGCAGGGATCATTTAATTGGCTGTGCTTTGCGGCTGCATGCTTGAGCGGTAGGCCGATCCGTGGCAATCAGATGCCATGACAAGAGAAGACAAATATTCCATTTGCCTGATCGGTGCCGGAAATATGGGCGGCGCATTACTGGGCGGCTGGCTGAATGAGGGCATTGATCCAGAAGCAATCACAGTAATTGATCCGTCACCTGCCGATCACATGAAGGACATGATCTCCAATGCCGGTGTGCGACATGAATCTGCTGCGCCCGCGGATCTAAATCCGGATATCTTGATGCTGGCGGTCAAACCGCAAATCATCGACAATGTCGTCGCGGCTATCGGTCATATGGTTGGACAGCATACTGTCGTCGTCTCAATTGCAGCTGGAAAGACAATTGCCCAGCTTGAAGAGGGTATCGGTAAGGTATGCGCAGTCGTACGCGCCATGCCGAATACGCCTGCGCTGGTGAAACGGGGCATTACCGTTGCCTGTCCAAACAGCCTGGTGACGGATTTACAAAAAGCTCACGTAGAACGTCTGCTGCTGGCAACGGGATCGGTTGAATGGGTAACTGATGAGCATCTCATCAACGCGGTTACTGGTGTATCCGGCAGCGGCCCGGCCTATGTGTTCTATCTGGCAGAATGCATGGCACTTGCCGGCATACAGGCGGGGCTTTCCGAAGATCTTGCAAGGAAACTCGCCAGCGAGACGGTTTCAGGGGCCGGCGAATTATTGGCGCGCTCGGACAAGGAGCCGCATACGCTGCGCGAAAACGTCACCTCGCCGAACGGGACGACAGCTGCAGCCCTTGAAGTCTTGATGGGGGATGATGGCATGCGCCAAATCGTGGAGGAGGCAGTGTTGGCTGCCACGCAACGTTCAAGAGAGTTATCGGACGGTTGAATATGAGCAATAACAGTGAGAGCGATGCTGCCTCCCAGATCACGATTGACGACTTTCTGAAAGTCGATATTCGCGTTGGCACGATTGTGGAAGCCGAGGTCTTTGCAGAGGCGAGAAAACCGGCGTTCAAGCTCAGGATCGATTTCGGTGAGAAGATCGGCGTAAAGCGCTGTTCCGCGCAGATAACGGTGCATTATACGCCGGAAGAGTTGATTGGACGCCAGGTAATGGCGGTCGTCAATTTTCCACCCCGTCAAATCGGTCCGATGTTGTCGGAAGTGCTCACGCTCGGATTTGCTGATGAAAATGGCGCGGTGGTGCTGGCCGCGCCGGACAAGAACGTTCCGAATGGCGGGAGGTTGCATTGAGAATTCAGGATTATTCGATACGCCTGCTGTCCATTGGTTTGTTTTGTTTGACAAGCGGTGTTTCGTTTGCCCAACAGGCCAATCAGGTTGTGGTGACCGGCGAATCCAGCGTTTCGATCGAGGGAAAATCAGCAACCACCGGCGGTGATGTGACGAATGATGGAGCCGTTGTCACCGGTAATTCATCCAATGTTTTCATCGGTGGGAAGCCTGCCGCGACGGTCGGTGCGGATACGAATTGCGGCGGAACGGTCTCAACGGGTGCTTCGACAGTGTTTGTCAATGGGAAACCACTGGCCAATACCGGCAGTTCGGCGACTGATTGTAAAAAGTAGGCTGGTTACTTCGGCAGTCTGACTACCGCCTGCAAGCCGCCCATATCGCTTTGGTGCATGTTAATGTCGCCGCCATGATTGCGGGCAATATCGCGTGCAATAGAAAGCCCCAGGCCCGTGCCGCCTTCATCCTGATTGCGGGCTTCATCGAGGCGCATAAACGGCTTGAAGACCTCTTCGCGTTTGTCTGCTGGAATACCGGGTCCATCGTCGTCAATGCTGATGGTGATCCAGTTGTCGCCCTGCGTAGCGTTGATAACCAGATTGTTGCCATGGCGCAGACCGTTTGCGACCAGATTGGACATCAGGCGTGAGACAGCGCCCGGCCTGCCGCGAATTGTCAGGCCCTCCGGGCAACGTATGACCAGGTTCTTGTTCTTGATCTTGGCTTCCTTTTCCTGCTTGTGCAGCAGATTGCAGATATCGATTTCCTGGTATTCCTCGCCGGTTTCGCCCTTGGCAAAGTCGAGATATCCCTGCAACATCCGCTGCATTTCGTCGACATCTGCCTGAAGCTCCTCGATGTCATGAGCATTGCCGGTCGTCTCACCAATTAATGCGAGTTGCAGCTTGAAGCGTGTCAGGATTGTTCGCAGATCGTGGCTGACGCCGGTCAGCATGTCTGTGCGCTGTTCCATCTGCCGTTCAATTCGGTCGCGCATTTGCAGGAATGCCAGACCCGCCTGCCTGACCTCACGCGAGCCGCGTATCCGGAAATCGGCGGGCAATTCGCGACCCTTGCCGAATCGCTCGGCAGCCTCCGCCAATTGCTGAATGGGCCGGATCTGGTTGCGCAGGAAGGCAACCGCGATAATCAGCAGAAACAGGGAAGTTCCCACCATCCAGACAAGAAAGATGTGACTGTTCGAAGCATATGCAGAGTTACGTTCGGCGAAAATCCTCAGCACGGCCTCGGGATTTTCCAGTCTGATCCGAATTTCAAGCAGTCTGGAGTTCCCCACTGTGTCGATCCAGAAGGGACGGCCGATCTGATCGGCGATTTCCTCGCGAAGAACATTATCCAGTATGGAAAAGAACGGTTTTGTGTTGGCCGGTGGAAATGGATCGGGCGGTAGAAGCGCAATATTTAGATTAAGGCGCTCGCGGACAATCGCCGTGATATCTTCCTGGGCCTGTTCGCCAGGAAATGTCTCAATCATGTCAATTACAGCAGCAATATCGGAAGTGACCGCCTTGGAAAGACGTTGGGTGACAGTTTGCCAATGGCGCTCCATGAAGACAAAGGCCAGCACGCCCTGCAATAATACCATTGGCGCGATAATGATGATGAGCGATCGCGCATAAAGCCCCTTCGGCATACGCGAAGCTGTCCAACGGGTAATTCTCCGCCAGGGTCTTCTGCGAAACCGCAGATTCGTTATGGTGCTGGTGTCTATTGCCAATCAGCCCCTCGCCAAATTGCTCCGGATTGTCCGAACGTTTGTGCCTGGAAATCCGGATCTATCGGCCTGGAATCAAGACTCAGGCCGTTCATGTCAGTCTATACAAAGCCTGTATCCAATACCACGTACAGTTTGAAGCCATTTTGGATCAGACGGATCATTTTCGATCTTGCGTCTCAACCGGTTGATCTGTACGTCGATTTTGCGTTCACCCGTGGGGGAAGCATTGCCGAGCAATTCGTGGCGGGCAACCGTCCCATCGGGCTGGCTTGCAAAGGCAGTCAGAATTTCATGCTCGCGGTCGGTGAGACGAATGGATTCCCCATTTTTTCTAAGATCGCGCTTCGTCACGAAATATTGGTAGGGTCCGAAGCTGACTTGCTCCACCGAATAGGCCTCCGGTTTGGCAGCACGTTTCAGGATCGACCCGATTCGCAGCAGTAATTCGCGGGGCTCGAACGGCTTTGGCAGGTAATCGTCCGCTCCGACCTCAAGCCCCGTGATGCGGTCGTCGGTATCGGCAAGTGCGGTCAGCATCAAAACGGGCACCTCATTGTCGGCGCGAATGGATTGGGTAAAGCTCAGCCCGGATTCGCCGGGCATCATGATGTCCACGATCAGCAGATCGAATTCCAGCGAATTGATTTTTCGCCGCGCTTCTGCCGCATCCGCAGCAACCGAGACCCGAAATCCGTGATCTCCAAGATATCGCGACAACAATTCACGAATACGCCGGTCGTCATCAATCACGAGCAGGTGGGGAGCCTCATCGGCAAGCCTGCCGGTTGTCGCTCTGGAAGTACCGTGAATTTCAGAATGTCCAATCATTTTACTACGCTCCCTTGGGCAGCATACTCAGCTGGGGCCGGGACAACAATATTTTCAAGCTTTATGCTTAATTCTTCTATATCGTTTCGGCTGGCTGGTTCATCATTTCCTTCATGAATCGGGAAATGACCGTTTTGTCATTTAAACCAAGCTTTTTCATTGCCTTATCTATTCGGCGGGACTGTGGCGCTGATAGTTCAAGGATCAATTCACGCCCGGCGGGCGTCGGATAGAGCAGGCGCTGCCGACGGTCGGCGTCGCCCTCAACCTGCCGGATATAGCCGGATTCGATCAACTGGCGGAGCACCCGTGCCAGGCTTTGCTTGGTAATGTCCAGAATTGATATCAGATCGGCAACGGTCATGCCGGGATTTCGATTTACGAAGTAAAGTGCACGGTGATGTGCCCGGCCAAATCCGAGGCGTTTCAGCATTCGGTCCGGATCTGCTGTGAAGTCCCTGTAGGCAAAAAACAGCAATTCGATATTCGTAATTTGCGGTACTTCGTTTGCAGATAAGGGATTGAGTACAATTTCGTCCGTTTCGGTAATCATTTTTCCTGATCCGGCCAATTCTGATAGATTGGAAACAACAATGCCACAATGTGGTGTTTATGTCAGCACTATTGACATAAAATTGTGGCAAGCCTAGGCTTTTTCGATTGCTGATTTTTCGGTCGAACAGGCTGGATATGGTGATATTGTCGCCAATAGGAGGATTACATGGCTGGCGTACCCTACGACCAATTAGGCGGATATATCTGGTTCAATGGTGAATTTGTGCCGTGGGAAGACGCAAAGGTGCATGTCCTGACGCATGGATTGCACTATGCCAGCGCCGTATTCGAAGGTGAACGCGCCTATTGCGGTAAGATCTTCAAGCTCGAAGAACATACGGACCGCCTTTTTGATTCTGCAAAAATGCTCGGATTTGAGATCCCGTATTCCCGGGATGAGATCAACCAGGCAAGCATGGATGAAATCAAGAAGCAGGGTCTTGAGGATGGTTATGTGCGTCCGATTGCATGGCGCGGAAGCGAGATGATGGGCGTTTCTGCTCAGTCAAACCGGATTAATGTTGCGATCGCCGCCTGGGAATGGCCTAGCTATTTCAAACCTGAGGAGCGTTTGAAGGGAATTCGTCTTGGGATGTCGGATTGGCGCCGGCCCGATCCAATGACAGCGCCCTGCCACGCAAAGGCAGTGGGCCTTTACATGATCTGTACCCTCTCCAAACATGCCGCCGAGGCGGAAGGATATGCAGATGCAATGATGCTGGATTGGCGCGGCAGAATTGCCGAAGCGACCGGTGCCAATGTGTTTTTCACCAAGGCTGGGGTCATTCACACGCCAGAACCAGATTGTTTCCTCGATGGCATTACCCGGCGCACCGTCATAGATCTTGCCCGCCGTCGTGGTTATGAGGTTATTGAGCGTCCGATCATGCCGGAAGAAATGCCGGATTTCGAGGAGTGTTTTCTAACCGGTACAGCTGCGGAGGTCACACCGGTTTCTGAAATTCAGGGACAAAGTTTCGTGCCGGGTGAAATTTGTGAAAATCTTATGGCGGATTATGACCGCGAAGTCCGCGGCGATCCGGCCGAAAAGGCAGCCTGACACCTCTGTCGGTTGTGAAGATGATCAGGAATGAAGTAATCTGCCGTTAAACGCGGCGCAAATCCCGCAGGTTTTTGCAGGCTGGAGTTATCCAGCCTGCTTTTTGTTTGCAAAGCCAAGTCGTTTGCTGGCGGGAAATTGCTGCTGAAAGGAGCACTGTAATGAATTCATCCGGGCCCGGAGGTCTGAAGGCGGGGATTATTCCCGTGACGCCGTTTGAGCAAAACTGCACGTTGATCTGGGATTCAGACAGTATGAAGGGCGCGGTAATCGATCCGGGCGGTGACGTTGATAACATTATGGCCGCAATCGAAGAGACCGGCGTAGATGTGGAAACGATATTTTTGACGCATGGCCACATCGACCACGCTGGCGGAGCAGAGGAGCTAAAGTCGCGGTTGAAGGTGCCGATCCATGGACCGCATATCGACGACAAGGAGTTGTTGGAGGGAATTGAACAGCAGGCGCAGATGTTTGGCGTTTCCGGCGGATTCCGAAATGCCTATCCGGACAAATGGCTGGAGGAGGGGGATGTCATAACGATTGGCGGGCATGACTTTGATGTCTATCATTGCCCAGGCCATGCGCCAGGCCATGTCGTATTTGTCGACAAGTACGCAAGATTTGCGCATTTGGGGGATGTTTTGTTCAATGGTTCGATCGGAAGAACCGATCTGCCTGGAGGAAATCACGAGGCACTGATCCGCTCCATCAAGGAGAAACTGCTCCCGCTGGGTGATGATATCTCGTTTGTCTGCGGGCATGGTCCGGGCAGCACGATCGGGCAGGAAAGGTTGAACAATCCTTTCCTGAAGTAATCAGACATTGGCAGTCAGACATTAGGTGTGAGAGATCGGTACGCTTCCAAGATGCGTCTCTGCGCCAGGAAGTGCACCGGCATAGAAAATGGGGTCAATGCCAGCGTCCGGGATATGGGATGACGCCGATCTCTCACATATTTACAATATTACAGTTCAAGTTGACGTTACGTTAATTTTAAATCCCGGTATGGCTGGCCATGAAAAAAGGGGCGAAATTCGCCCCTTGAATATTCAATATTCCCAATCTGTGCAGACAAATCTTAGGAGGATCATTTGTGCTGCGCATTGGTCGGGATGTCAGGCCAGCTGCAGATTTACAGCCTTGGGGCCTTTGCCTCGATTGTCGGGTTCTGTTTCAAAGACAACTTTCTGGTTCTCGGTCAATCCATTCAGGCCAGAAGCCTGGACCGCAGAAATGTGGACAAAGATGTCCGCGCCGCCATCATCTGGTTTGATGAAGCCGAAGCCCTTGTCGTTGTTGAAGAATTTTACAATGCCAGTCTGACTCATAGTCTTTTCCTTGTTTGGTTCCCATATAGGCGAACCCGTTCGTTTTGCTGCAAGCAGCAACCAATTGCCCCCACACTTCCGGGAAGACCACCGCGGGATCCAACCCGGTAAAGGCATGTTTCGAAAATCGAGGAAAAGAGCCTGTTACCGCACCACCAAAACAGGGATTTTCATAAAGAATATCTACGTTCTGGCAATGCCCGGAAAAGATATCAGCACTTCCGGTGCGCTCTCTTGTTAGTCCTTGGCCAATCTGCATTCCCATCCAGGCCCGATTGGCTGCAGACCTTTATGCGGTCCTTCATTCGAATTCGTAGTATGCCGAACACATGTATTTTTCCCATAAATCAAATTAAAAACAAGCGAAAGTTTCGTGACACTTCTTCGAGCGCAGTATTGTTTTACGAAAATTACCTCTTCAGCAAAAAAAAGCTTGCATCATTTGTACAATCCATTATCTCCGGCGCATGCCCAAGGTCGCACGTGCCTGTGGGCGCTCGCAGTCCAGACGTCGGTTCTGCTCGAAACATCGAAGCAGGGCAAGTTTCGCCAGGAACAGGTGACGGTTCAGTCTGTTGGTACGAACAATTTCGGCGATTTCCAAGACCGGAATTGTGGCAGGAAGGTTGTATGTCCTGCCGGGCGCCTTGAAGCAACGACGGTGAGGGCTCTTTGTCTCGCCCGACGGTCCAATGTCGGGGGCTAAGAGGTACACGTTGTTGCTGCGTCTGTGAAATTTCAAATCCCAGAAGTTGGCAACTAGAAACCCGATAACGTGCTTGCGCTTTTCGGGAAATGTCGCGTCCGACGCTACTCAAACCTTTGCCGAGGTCCATAACGGCATCAGGGTTGTGTCGCTGGAGGCTTCGATATGTTAGGTTGAGAATTCTGGAGAGCCGACATGACAACCGACCGAATCCGTGCGTTCCTTGCACAACGATGCCACGAAGGCCCTTGCCACGTCGTGGATCTTGAAGTGGTGCGCGAAAATTTTGCAACTTATCGCCGTTCCCTGCCTGACAGTCGGATCTATTACGCGGTAAAGGCCAATCCTGCGCCCGAAGTGCTCAATGCGCTTGCCGAGCTCGGGGCATCGTTTGACTGTGCTTCCGTCCAGGAAGTGGAGATGGTCTTGGCAATTGGGGTGGACGCGGCAAGAATTTCCTATGGCAACACCATCAAGAAGGAGCGAGATGTCGCCCGTGCTTACCAGCTTGGGGTTCGCCTGTTTGCCGTAGATGCAATTGAGGAAGTTGCAAAAGTCAGCCGAGCAGCGCCGGGTTCGCGAATATTCTGCCGTATCCTTTCAAATGGCGAAGGAGCGGAATGGCCGCTCTCGCGGAAATTTGGCTGTGATGAAAATATGGCCGTGTCAGTATTGGAATCTGCAAGAGACAGTGGACTGGTTCCGTGGGGTATCTCGTTTCATGTCGGTTCCCAGCAAACCAATCCGGAAGCCTGGGATAGTGCTTTGGCATCTGCTGCGGTAATATTCCGCGAGATGCGTGAGCGGGGCGTCGAATTGGGAATGGTAAATCTCGGAGGCGGATTTCCGGCGCGCTATCTGCGCAACGTGCCAGATGCCGACGCTTACGGCACTGCAATCCGGAATTCTCTGCTGAAAAATTTTGGCAACCGAATTCCCGAAACGATCATTGAACCCGGCCGTGGCATGGTCGGCAATGCCGGCACTATCAGGGCGGAAGTCGTGCTGGTGTCGCGCAAGTCCGAAGAAGACGAACTTCGTTGGGTCTACCTCGATATCGGCAAGTTTGGCGGTCTCGCCGAGACCATGGATGAATCCATCCGATATCCTCTTAGGACTGCAAGGGATGGTGAGGTAACGGAACCGTTTATCATTGCTGGGCCAACCTGTGATTCTGCTGATGTCCTTTATGAAAAAACGCCGATGGAGCTTCCTGTATCCATCACGGTAGGGGACGAGGTTCTGATCGAATGTACCGGCGCGTATACGACAACCTATTCCTCGCATGGTTTTAACGGTTTCCCTCCGCTCGAGACCTATGTAATCTAGCCCATCCGGTAGAATTCAGTGTGGCCGGCTCTCATTCGAAACCGGCCCCTTCCAGTGTAACTTCCCGATCGTTTCTGATCAAAAATCTGTAGAGGTAATATGGCCCAGAACGGCGAATTTCCGGTCTATCACAAGATTACCGGCCCGATTGTCATGATAGGTTTTGGCTCTATCGGGCGCGGTACGTTGCCCCTGATTGAACGGCATTTCGATTATGACAAGGCACGACTGGTTGTGGTCGAGCCAGCGCTTGATGAGAAGGGCCGGGAGATTCTCGCCAATCATAATGTGGATGTTGTCGAGGTCGAGATAACACCTGAAAACTATTCTGAAGTTCTGGAGCCACTTCTAACCGAAGGTGACGGACAGGGGTTTTGCGTAAACCTTTCCGTTGATACTTCCTCGCTTGAAATCCTGCGCATGTGCCGCGAGTTGGACGTGTTGTATATCGATACCGTTGCAGAGCCCTGGCCGGGATTTTATTTTGACGAGGAAGCCAGCCTGGCCACCCGCACCAACTACGCGCTGCGTGAGCCGATCCGGATTGAACAGAAGAATAATCCCGGAGGGACAACGGCCGTATCGTGCTGTGGGGCCAATCCCGGAATGGTGTCCTGGTTTGTGAAGCAGGCTTTGGTGGATCTTGCCCGCGATCTTGAGTTTGACTTCTCTGAACCGGGACCCGAAGACCAGCAGGGCTGGGCACGATTGATGAGGGATCTAGGGGTTAAGGGTGTCCATATTGCAGAACGCGACACGCAACGGGCAAAGGAACCAAAGCCGCTCGATACGTTCTGGAACACATGGTCGGTGGAAGGATTTATCTCCGAGGGCCTGCAGCCGGCGGAACTTGGCTGGGGAACCCATGAGAATTGGAGGCCGGAAAACGCTCACGATCAGGAAGAGGGTTGCAAGTCCGCCATCTACCTGTCGCAGCCCGGCGGCAATACCCGTGTTCGTACCTGGTGTCCGACGCCGGGAGCACAATACGGATTCTTGGTCACGCATAATGAGTCGGTCTCGATATCAGATTTCTTTACGTTGAGAGGCGAGGGCGGTGAGGTGGAGTATCGTCCGACCTGTCACTATGCCTATCACCCTGCAAATGACGCCGTTTTGTCTTTGCATGAGATGTTCGGCAATGGCGGCAATGCGCAACCGGTGCATCACATTCTCGATGAAGATGAAATCATGGACGGAATTGATGAGCTGGGCGTCCTGCTCTATGGACACAAGAAAAATGCCTATTGGTACGGATCGCAGCTATCGATCGAAGAGACGCGCGAAATAGCACCTTATCAAAATGCGACCGGTCTGCAGGTCTCCTCAGCGGTATTGGCCGGCATGGTGTGGGCACTGGAAAATCCAAAAGCCGGAATTGTGGACACCGATGAAATGGATTTCCGGCGGTGCCTGGAAGTGCAGTTGCCTTATCTCGGACCGGTCAAAGGCTACTATACAGACTGGACGCCGCTGACCGACCGTTTGGCATTGTTCCCGGAGGATCTTGATCTGGACGACCCCTGGCAGTTCAAGAATGTCCTTGTCAGGTAAAGATTTGGGCTACAGAACTGACTGTTTAGCGCGATAAAAGCCTATGGGCTGAGATGGGCGACGACCTCACGCGTGTGGGGTTGATCGCGATGTTCATACAGGTAAATGCCTTGCCAGGTTCCAAGGAGTGGCCGCGCTCTTGCCACGGGAATGGAGAGTGACGTCTGTGTCAGTGCTGCCTTGATGTGAGCCGGCATGTCGTCATTGCCTTCCTGGCGATGCAGGAGGTAATCCATCGAGGGATCATCGGCGCGTGGTACCAGTCTAGCGAAAAACGCGTCCAGGTCCCGTTTGACATCGGGGTCGGCATTTTCCTGGATCAAGAGCGAGCAGGAGGTATGCCTGACAAACAGGGTGAGAAGTCCGGTTTCTATGTCGCTGTTCGAGACATGGTGAAGCACCTGGTCGGTGAAATCATAGATGCCAGGTCCGGAAGTCCGGATTGTGAAGCTGGTTTGCATCGCGTTATATCGTCTTGTCGGTTGATCGCAGCTGCGAACTATCCAAACATCTTGTCGCCCTGTTCGGCGATAACCTGTTTGGCTTTTCTGATTGCCGCCTGCGAGGCGTCCTGGGTGTTGGTGAACAGATCCGCTCGGATCAGCTGGTGCTCCAGGATCTCCCCGTCCACTTCCTTGGTGATGACGGCTGAAAGGCGATATTGTCCGCCTTCGGGAATCGGCGTCGTTGTGACGCGATATCCTTCGTGCTCAAGTTCTTCGACCGGCTTTGCGCCGGCACCAGAACCGCCGCCGCCACCGAACAATTTTTTCAGGAAAGACATGTCCTACTCCATGATTTTGGCAATGTTCATGCTGCATTCCATGGCGCGGAATGCAGATACAGCGCCGTTTCGGACAGTATTGCACCCCGAACGCGTGTTTTCCAAGCTTCCGGCGGCAAATTGCGATTAATAGTCAAAAGCCTTCAGGGGTTCAGGACCCCGATACGGAACAGCAATTCAGCCTAGCTGTCCAGGAAGCTTCTGAGTTTCCGGCTTCTGCTTGGGTGCTTGAGTTTACGCAGCGCCTTTGCCTCGATCTGGCGGATACGTTCACGGGTAACTGAGAATTGCTGACCAACTTCCTCGAGCGTGTGGTCGGTATTCATCCCAATCCCGAAACGCATGCGCAGGACACGCTCTTCGCGTGGTGTGAGCGAGGCCAGTACCCGGGTTGTCGTCTCGCGCAGATTGGCCTGGATTGCGGCATCGATCGGCAGAATTGCGTTCTTGTCCTCGATGAAGTCGCCGAGATGAGAATCTTCCTCGTCACCAATTGGCGTTTCAAGGCTGATCGGTTCCTTGGCAATTTTGAGAACCTTGCGCACCTTTTCCAACGGCATTGCCAATTTTTCTGACAATTCTTCCGGAGTTGGCTCGCGCCCGATTTCGTGCAGCATCTGACGCGAGGTGCGCACGATCTTGTTGATCGTCTCGATCATGTGCACAGGGATACGGATTGTTCGCGCCTGGTCTGCGATCGATCGGGTGATAGCCTGACGGATCCACCAGGTGGCGTAGGTCGAAAACTTGTAACCGCGGCGATATTCGAACTTGTCGACCGCCTTCATCAGGCCGATATTACCCTCCTGGATCAGATCCAGGAACTGCACTCCGCGGTTTGTATACTTCTTTGCGATCGAGATCACGAGGCGCAGATTGGCCTCGACCATTTCCTTTTTGGCCTGCCGGGCTTCGCGCTCGCCTTTCTGCACCTTCTGGACAATTCGTCGGAATTCTGTCGGTTCAAGACCGGTTTCGCTGGCCAGTTCCTGAATATCGGCACGGATGAGCTTGATATTCTTGGATTCGGATTTGTTGAATTCCTTCCATCCCTTAGCGGAGAGATTTGCAATGCGTCGGATCCAGTTCGGATCCAGTTCGGCACCAAAATACTCTTCGAGGAAGTTTTCGCGGGAAACGCCGTAGGATTCGGCGAGGCGCAACAGCCTTCCTTCAAGTCCAACCAGGCGCTTGTTGATATCGTAGAGTTGCTCGACAAGCGCATCGATCCGGTTCTGGTTAAGTGACAGAGATTTCACACTTGAAATAATCGTATCGCGAAGTTCCTTGTACCGACGCTCCTGGGCGGGCGACAATGTCTTGTTGTCCAGCGCCTTGTCGACAAGCTGTTCCTGAAGTTTACGAAGCTTCTTGTAGGAATCAGCAATGGTATCGAAAGTCTCGAGAACCTGGGGTTTCAGTTCCGCTTCCATCGCGGCGAGCGACAGCGAATTCTCCAGATCG
The DNA here is from genome assembly GCA_039030215.1 of Pseudomonadota bacterium. GTDB lineage: Bacteria > Pseudomonadota > Alphaproteobacteria > Rhizobiales > Rhizobiaceae > BOKV01. Next base: position 2,370 of record JBCCEP010000044.1, on the reverse strand, counting down.
TCCTCATCATCATCATCTTCGTCTTCGGAAGATTCCTCGCCCTCGGCATTTTCGTCGGAGTCCTCGGAAGTTGCCGGGCTCGGTTTTTCTTCCTCGGGTTTTGTAACCTGCTCGGTAGGGTTGACCGGTGGAGGTGGCGCAGCCTTTGCCTCAGGTCCGGCATACGTCGCTTCCAGGTCGATGATATCACGCAACAGGATATTGGCTTCGTTGAGTTCATCGCGCCAGATAATGATGGCCTGGAACGTCAGCGGACTTTCGCAAAGCCCGGCAATCATTGTTTCGCGACCTGCTTCTATGCGTTTGGCAATCGCGATTTCGCCTTCGCGCGACAGCAGTTCAACGGTACCCATTTCGCGCAGATACATGCGCACAGGATCGTCGGTGCGATCAGCAGGTTCGCGCTTCTTGGTCTGGGTAACCGCCTTTTCGCCTGCAGCCGTAAGGTCCGTGCCGGTTTCTTCCTCGGCTTCTTCCTCTTCGACCACGTTAATACCCATGTCAGAGAGCATGGACATGGTGTCCTCTATCTGCTCAGAGGTAACTTCGTCAGAGGGAAGTACGGAATTCAACTCATCGACCGTAACAAAGCCGCGCTTCTTTGCGGCCTTGATCATCTTCTTTACAGCGCTGGCCGACAAATCAAGTAGCGGGCTATCCTGCGATTCGCCGGTTGTTTCTTTTTCATCGGTATTTTCTTGTGTAGTAGTCGTCGCCATGTATCGACCTGATCCTGGAGGAGCGGTTTCAGCTCCAATTCGTTAGATTACCGCAACTGTCCTCGCCAAACTGGTTTCGGTGAAACCGATGGCTGCAATTGCATAACAGATTTTATTAACAGAAAAAACTTGCCACCTTTTGGTTGCCGGTTCTGATTCAAGCCTGACTCTTTCCGCCGAGTTAAACGTCACTGCACTTGGTTCGAGTGTATTTGAAGCCTGGAGCTCACAATGGAATAGACCAACCGGGTTAACCGTGCCTTAACCATGATCATTTGCCCTAGAGCATCGACGCTTATGCAGAAGTTCAGTTCCTTCGGTCCGGATGGCTAGATTTGCCTTAAGCATCACGCACGCGAGACTGTCCGCATTTATCAAACATTGTTGATTCCGGCTATAGGCCTGTACGTCAAGCGAAAAATTCAAAAATCGGCAAGTTTTTATCTGATTTGCATGTTCGTTTTCAATCCCAGCAAATGGTTCTGAAGGCAAGAAACTTCAAGTATCTGCCACTAGAAACCATCAGCGGGCCGTCCGGAAGACATGCCAAAGCCGTCGATCAAGGCTTCCATTCCATCTTCCCGTTCCAATTCATTGCGAATCTGAACCAGCCGTTCGAAGTTTTCCTCGCTTTCGTCATCTGCCAAGGCCTTTTCGGCCTGGCGTAGTTCAATTTCGAGCGTCTGTTTGCGTAAATGCAAGCGATATGCCTGTTGCCAGCCATCGACCGCATCTTCAAACGCGGCACCTGGAAGAGCCTGCCACACCCGATTCTGTCGCAATTGGGTGTTCATGCGTTCAAGGATTCCGGTGTCATCCTGTTCTTTGACAATCGAGGCCAGTGTCTCGCCGTCGGGCCACTGCTCTTCACCCTGCCAGCTGGCTACGACATCCAGGACAGCGCTATGCATTTTCCGCGTGTCAGGCGTCGTCAAAGGAATAGAGGCGAATTCATCAAACAAACGCGCGAGAATCGCCGGGTGGTGGATAATGCCTGCGACAAGGACTGTCTCACGCATCGGCAGCCTGCCGGCGCCACGCTTCATCAACGCGCTGTTCAATAGAGAGTTGCTGGCGCCCAGCTTTCTCGGTTGCGTGCCAAATCGATCCTTGGGTGGTCGGTTACCGTATTCCTTTCGGCTGGAGTGTGAGGTCTGAGCGCCGGAATACCCGCTGTTAATATTGCCGAACAATCCTGCGAGCCGTTCGCGCATGTTCTGATCATAGTGGCGTCGAACATTTTCATCACGGATACGATTGACAATGGCGCGAAATCGAACCTCAAGCTCGGCCCGACGTTCGGGTGTCTCATAGGCTCCAGTTTCGGTTTCACGGTTCCAGATCAGATCGGCAAGCGGGCTTGCAGAATCCAATATCGCCCCCATCGCGGCAGAGCCTTCCTCTCGAATGATGTCGTCCGGGTCCTTTCCTTCCGGCAGCAGGGCAAACCGAAGTGAGCGGCCGGCCTGCAATTCTTCCAGCGCCAGGTCTGCAGCCCTGTAGGCAGCGTTCAGCCCCGCGATATCTCCGTCAAAACAGAGTATGGGTTCACTGTGAAGGCGCCACAACAAGTTGAGTTGTACCTGTGTCAATGCAGTGCCGAGCGGCGCCACGGCGTTCTCGAAACCTGCCGCATGAAGGGCAATGACAT
>JBCCEP010000043.1:0-16066 GCA_039030215.1 Pseudomonadota bacterium | reverse complement strand
GGAAATGTGGAGGATTATGACCGCAGCCGCATGGTGATCTACAAGGCAATGTGCGATCTGTTATGGACACTTTGGGGTTTGATCCAGCTGGCAAACAAAAACCCGGCAGAAGATTTCAGGGCCTATGCCGATGGCCGTTTTGCACGTGCAAAGGCACTCATGTCCGACCCCGGTTTTGAATCCCATCTCGCCACTATTCGCAAGGGCCGGAAATAAAGGATCTGGCAAGTATCATACGCCAGAGAAGTTGTTGCCGCCGGTCTTCTCCGCGATTAGAAGTGCTAGAAAAAGGCTCGATCTATAGATGACAGCAAAATCAGATATCGTTTCGATCGGCGAGGCACTGATCGAATTCCTCGAGATTCCGCAAATGCAGGATAATCGCCCTCTTTACAGTCAGGGATTTGGCGGTGATACCTCAAACGCAATGATTGCCGCCGCAAGGCAGGGAGCTTCGACCGGGTATATCAGCGCCGTCGGCGGTGACCCATTCGGCGACTTGCTGATTGAGCTGTGGCAGCGCGAAGGCGTTTCGTCTTCAGACGTAATCAAGCGTCCGCATGACCCTACCGGAGTCTACTTTGTACAACCCCACCCCTCAGGCAGAAGCTTCAGCTATGCCAGGCGCGGTTCGGCCGCCAGTCTTTATGGCCCTGATGATCTACCTGCGACAACCATAGCCTCCGCCGGCGTGCTGCATGTCTCTGCACTGTCCCAGGCCATCAGCACCACCATGCGGGAAGCAATCACCGAAGCAGCAGGGATTGCGCGCAAAAACGGGACCCTGGTTTCCTACGACACCAATTTGCGCCTCAACCTCTGGTCTCTGGAATTGGCACGCGAAACAATCGAGGCATTCCTTCCACTTGCTGACATTGTTTTCCCAAGCGACGATGAAGCCATCCAGCTTACCGGGCTGAGCGATCCCGACGCCATTGCCGATCATTATCTTGGTTACGGCGCAAAGATCGTGGTTCTCAAACGCGGCGGCGAAGGCGCGCTTCTGGCAACGCCGGACATGCGTCAACTCATCAAGAGCCATAAGGTGGAGGCTATCGATTCAACCGGCGCCGGTGACAGCTATGCCGGATCATTCCTCGCCTATTTTCTTGAGACAGGTGACCCGGTTGTCGCAGCACGCCGCGCTGCAATCGTTGCAGCAGGAACTGTTTCCGGCTATGGCGCAATAGATCCAGTACCGTACCGAGATGCCGTTTTGGCAGTTGAGGAAGACTAAGTTACACGGGGAAGTCAGATGAAACCTTCAAAGCTACTGCTTTACAATATTCTCGCGACTTGCGCATTTTATGTCGCGAGCTTCACCGCTCTCGGCAACGGCTTCCCGACCATCGAATCCAGCGGGCAGGAAGTTGTTCAGTGGTTCACCGACAATGGTTCCAAAGCCCGCATCTATTCCTGGACGGCGGCCTTCTTTTCGCTCGGGCTGGTTATATTTGCCGGACAGGTTTCCGCAATTTTGCCGAAGCCCAACCGCTATATTTTCTTTGGGGGCGTATTGGGCTTTGCCCTGACAGCTCAGGTTCAGGCCTGGATCTGGGCAGGGCTTGCTTTTCATCCGCAGGATCTTGATCCGTCCGCTGCACGGACACTCTTCGACATCGCCAGTTTCTGGGGACCGCTGGTAAACGGATCAACCACTGCGATGGCTGTGGCAATCGCCGCGGTCGGATTTGGCCCCTCGCCGATCATTCCCAAATGGCTGACCTGGTTGAGTGTAATCTTCTTCCTCGAACAGGCAATCGAAACGGTCACTGTCTTTGGAAAAACCGGTTTCCTCGCACCTGGCGGCACGATGAATGTCTATCTCGGCGGCGCGATCGGTTTCTTGTGGGTGGCAGGAGTCGTACGCTGGGCGATGCAGCGCCTCGATGCGGCGGAAATCCGCGACGGTGCTGCATAGCCATAAAAAGCGCTGTCAGATCACTCCACCAAAGGAAGCAACTGGCTCATCGATGCCTTGGCATCGCCAAAGAACATCCTTGTGTTTTCCTTGTAGAATAGCGGATTTTCAATGCCGGAATATCCTGTCCCCTGCCCGCGTTTGGAGACGAATACCTGTTTCGCCTTCCACACTTCCAACACCGGCATGCCGGCAATCGGCGAATTGGGATCGTCCTGCGCTGCCGGATTGACGATATCATTCGACCCGATGATGATTGCGACATCGGTCTCCGGGAAATCCTCGTTGATTTCGTCCATCTCAAGCACGATGTCGTAGGGAACCTTTGCTTCCGCAAGCAGCACGTTCATGTGGCCTGGCAGGCGTCCGGCAACCGGATGAATGGCGAACCGGACCTTCTTGCCTTGCTCGCGTAGCTTGGTTGTCAATTCGCTGACCGCCTGCTGCGCCTGGGCAACCGCCATGCCATATCCAGGCACAATGACGACACTGTCGGCATCGTTCAGCGTGGCGGCGACACCGGCAGCATCAATGGCAACCTGCTCGCCATCAACTGCCATCTGCTCGCCCGAGGCGCCACCAAAGCCACCCAGAATCACACTGATGAAGGACCGGTTCATGGCCTTGCACATGATATATGACAGGATCGCACCGGAAGAACCGACAAGTGCACCGACCAGGATCAGTAGGTCATTGCCCAGTGAAAATCCAATCGCGGCCGCCGCCCAGCCGGAGTAGCTGTTCAACATCGAGACCACGACGGGCATGTCAGCGCCGCCAATGCCCATGATCAGGTGATAGCCAATGAAGAGCGCCAGCAGCGTGAGGATCACGAGCGTCCAGCTGCCCGAACCGCCGAGATACATGATCACGAACACAACCGACAGCACCGCCGCGGCCGCATTTAGCAGGTGCCCTCCAGGCAGCTGCTTGGCCGCGGAGTCCACGCGCCCCGCCAGTTTGCCATAGGCAATTACGGAACCCGTAAACGTCACTGCCCCGATCCAGATACCGAGAACCAGTTCGACCCGAAGGATGGTGATCTCGACGCTCGATTTCTTGGCGATGAGCTGACCGAAAGACGAAAGCCCGTCGTTGATTTCTTTAGGCAATCCGATGGCGGTGTAGCCGTCGGGTCCGACCGCGCCCAAAACCTGACCGGCATCGGAATAAATGCCGGAAATAGTGTTGATCATGATGTCGGCATTGAAGCCAACAAACACCGCGGCAAGGCCTACAAGGCTGTGCATGATCGCCACAAGCTCGGGCATCTGGGTCATCTGAACGCGTGTGGCCAGTTGGTACCCCACCGCAGCCCCGCCTGCGATCAGGACAATCGATAAGGCCCACATGCCTTGCCCCGGCCCAAGCATCGTGGCCACCACAGCAATGAACATGCCGACAATCCCGTACCAGACCGCCCGCTTTGCACTCTCCTGTCCGGACAAACCGCCGAGGCTAAAGATGAAAAGAACAGCCGCAACCACATAGGCCGCTGTCGTAAAGCCGAAATCCATAACCTTGCCCCTTTTACGATTTCTGGAACATGGCGAGCATCCGCCGTGTCACAAGAAAGCCACCGAAGATATTGATCGCTGCCATGAAGACCGCGAGTATCGACAGGGCCGTAATGATGATCGACGACGAGCCAATCTGAATGAGCGCGCCCAAAATGATGATCGACGAGATCGCATTCGTTACCGCCATGAGCGGTGTGTGCAGACTGTGAGACACATTCCAGATCACCTGGAACCCGACAAACACGGACAACACGAAGACAATAAAGTGCTGCATGAAACTTGCCGGAGCCACGAGCCCCACAGCAAGGACCAACAAGGCGCCAATCCCCAACAGACTCACATGCGTGACGGTTTGCTTTCTGAAAGCAGCTTTTTCTTCGGCCGCCCTTTCCTCTGGTGTAAGCTCCTTGGGTACCTCTTTCTTGGGTTGGGTGGCAATCGCCTGTATCTTCGGCGGCGGCGGCGGATAGGTGATCGCCCCCTCGAAGGTCACCGTGGAACCTCTGATGACATCATCCTCCATGTCGTGAACGACTTTGCCATCTTTTTCTGGCGTCAGATCGGTCATCATGTGCCGGATATTGGTGGCGTAGAGTGTCGAGGATTGCGCCGCCATCCGACTTGGAAAATCGGTATAGCCGACGATCGTAACGCCACTATCCGTAACGATTTTCTTATCCATGACAGTCAGCTCGCAGTTCCCGCCACGCTCTGCTGCGAGATCGACAATAACCGAACCCGGTTTCATCATCTCGACCATGTCTTTGGTCCAAAGGACCGGTGCATCACGTCCTGGGATAAGCGCCGTGGTAATGACGATATCAATATCGGGGGCCAATTCACGAAACTTCGCTAGTTGTTTTTCCCTGAACTCCGGACTTGATGGCGCTGCATAGCCGCCGGTTGCCGCACCGTCCTGGGCTTCCTCAAATTCAAGGAACACAAACTCCGCACCCATGGATTCAATTTGTTCGGCGACTTCAGGGCGTACATCAAAGGCATAGGTGATTGCACCCAGAGATGTAGCCGTACCGATCGCGGCAAGCCCCGCAACGCCTGCGCCGACAACCAGAACCTTGGCCGGTGGAACCTTGCCTGCGGCTGTCACCTGCCCGGTAAAGAACCGTCCAAAATTGTTTCCCGCCTCGATGACTGCGCGATATCCGGCAATATTTGCCATGGAGGAAAGTGCATCCATTTTTTGTGCCCGGCTGATCCGGGGCACCATATCCATGGCGATGACATTGGCATCTTGCTCTTTGCAGAGTTCCAGCAATTCCTGGTTCTGTGCCGGGTAGAAAAAGGAAATGAGTGTCTTGTCCTTCTTCAACCGCTTGGCTTCCGCAGGTTCAGGCGGGCGTACCTTGGCAATGATATCTGCATTCTTCCACAGCGTCGCCGCAGTCTTCACAATCTCGACGCCTGCCTTTCGATAGGCATCATCGGAAAATCCGGCCGCCTCACCCGCTCCCGCTTGCAATTGGCAGCTATAACCCAGTTTCTGCAGCTGAACAGCGCTATCCGGCGTCATCGCGACACGCGCTTCGTCTTTCGCTACCTCTTTTGGTGAACCAATTTTCAAAATACTCTCCAATCCTGCAGCGCAATATTCTTCCCAATATTCAATAGCCTGACCGTATGTCATTGGGCAATATGGCTGGCCCGATGAAATTCCTCAATCTACTGGAATTATTGGATTACAACCGCAAAATCGGGCAAATTTACCCATTACCGGCAGGAAGATCGGCAAGGGCGATCGCTTCATCGCTTGACAAGCATTATTTTCTATTTATGTTAATTAACAAAAATAGAAAGAAAATCATGACTGATCTAGTTTCAACCTTTGCTGCCTTGGGCGATTCCACCCGTTTCGCAATTGTCGAGCGTCTCATGAACTCAGGCGAACTGTCCGCCGGCGATTTACAAGGCGTGGCCAGGATTTCCGCACCCGCCATTTCCCGCCACCTCAAGGTATTACGGGAAGCAGGCGTCGTGACCCAACGGATTGACAAGCAGCGCAGGATTTATGCGGTCGAACCCGAATCCGTCAAAGCGATCACGGACTGGACCATGTCACACGAAGAATTCTGGAAAGGCAGCCTGGACCGGTTAGCCTCCGCCCTGAAAAACGAGGAATAATCATATGCCAAGCCTGACAATCGAACGCACTTTTGATGCTGCTCCCGAGAAGGTATTTGATTACGTCTCCAAAACCGAACACCTGCTGAAATGGTGGGGACCGGAGGGCGTAACCCTGCCGGAATATGAGCTGGCATTTGACAGGAAAGGTCCCTGGCTGTCGGTCATGCAGAATCAGGACGGTCGGCGGTTCAAGGTCTCGGGCCACGTAACCCATGTCGATCCACCAAAATCAGTCGGTTTCACATGGGCCTGGCATGACGAGAACGATGTTCGAGGCGTCGAGAGCCACGTAACGATCAAGCTTGTTCCGGCTATAGGTGGCGGCACGACAATGGTTCTGAACCATGTCGATCTGCCGGAAGAAAGTGCCGCAAATCATGAAGAGGGATGGACATCATCCTTGAGTAAACTGGAGCGCCTGCTCAATTGAACAAATTGCAATGGAGGAAAATATCATGGCGAAATTTATATACGTATATCATGGTGGAACAGCACCGAAGGACCCGGCCGAGGTGGAAAAGGTGATGGCGGCATGGAACGCCTGGTATGGTGGAATGGGTGATAAACTTCTTGACGGTGGAGGCCCGGTCGGAATGTCTTCGACCGTCACCTCCTCAGGTATAGCCGAAGATGGTGGTGCTAACCCAGTATCCGGCTTCACGATTGTTGAAGCTGATGACAAGGCAGCAGCCAACAAGCTTGCCGGCGGTTGCCCAATCCTGGCTGACGGTGGATCTGTCGAAGTCGCCGAAGTCATTGCAATGTAAGCTGTAAGCTTACTTGAATATTCTGTTGAATAGCAAAACCCGGGCAACAATATGCCCGGGTTTTTTTGTTTCGAGGTTGAAGCCACACGGCAACTGCTATTTCCCGGTCCAATCCGGTTTCTTCTTGGAAAGGAATGCCTCCATCCCGTTTCGAAAATCATCACTCAAATAGCACTTGGTAATCAGGTCTGAGTCCTCTACCTGGCGGGCGATCCTGTTACGACGCATGGCTTCCTTGGTCGCGAATATTGTCAATGGCGCCATGCTCGCCAATATCGTCACCAGTTCGCCAGCACCGTCCATCAAGCCATCTTCATCGGCAAAAATCTCGCTGATTAGCCCGATCGATTTTGCTTCTTCAGCACCGATCAGGCGAGCGGTCAAAAGCAGTTCGCGTACCCTTCCCGCTCCCATTAGCTCGGTCAACAGCGCGAGATTGGCAGCCGACAGGCAATTTCCCAATGTCCGCGCAATCGGGAAACCATATTTCAGACTTGTCGTGGCAATTCGGATATCACAGGCAGCCGCAATGGCAGCGCCACCGCCGGTACAGGCCCCACATATGGCAGCAACGGTGGGCACCGGACACCTTTCGACGGCATCGAGGACACGGATAATTTCCGCTTCATAATCAAGTGCATCCTGTTCTGTCTTGAAGGAACGAAACTGCGCAATCTCGGTTCCCGCGGCAAATGCCTTTCCGCCGACACCATAGATCACCACCGACTTGATCTCGTCCTCGATGGAAATTCCCGAACACAGCGACGCCAGCCCGTCATACATGTCAAAAGTCAGCGCATTTCTCGCTTCAGGCCGGTTGAAACCTATCCAAAGAACATCCTCTCTGATTTCGTGAACGAGTTGTCTGGATTCCGAGCTCATCGATGACATTTCCGTCGCATGTTAATCTGCTTGCTTCAGGTGCTCCAAGGCCACCCCGACGCCACCACTCTTATAGGGAACGCCAGCCTTTTCCAGTCCCATTTCCACCCCGGAAAGCGTGCCGGCCAGCATCAGATCATTGAAATCGCCCAAATGCCCGATGCGGAAAACCTTGTCGGCAACTTTCGACAGGCCGTTCCCGAGAGATATGTCATAGTGTTGCAAGGCAGCGGCCCGGAAACCGTCGGCACTATGCCCTTCCGGCATCAAGACCGCAGTCAGCACCCCACTCTCCTGTCCCTGTTTCGAACAAAGCACCTCCAGCCCCCACGCCTTTACCGCAGCCCTTGTGGCTGCACCATGCCTGGCATGGCGGGCGAACACATTTTCCAGGCCTTCTTCATGCAGCATGTCGATGGCTTCATTCAGCCCATAAACCAGATTGGTCGCCGGAGTGTAGGGAAAATAGCCCTTTTCATTGGGACCAACCATGTCGGCCCAATCCCAATAGGATCGCTGCATTTTCGCCGATTTGTTTGCTGCCATTGCCTTCGAGCTTACCGCGTTAAACGACAGACCGGGCGGCAGCATCAGGCCTTTCTGGGCGCCGGAAATCGTGACATCCACCCCCCATTCGTCATGTTCATATTCGAGCGAAGCAAGACCGGAAATCGTATCGACCATCAGTAATGCCGGATGCCCTGCATTGTCGATCGCCTTTCTGACCGCGGCGACTGGTGAAACTGATCCCGTCGAGGTCTCGTTATGCACGATGCAGACCGCCTTGATTTCATGTGAGACATCTTCGGCGAGATAGGCCTCGATCTGATCCGGATCGGCCCCACCGCGCCAGTCACCCTCAATAAATTCCGGTATTAGGCCAAGTTTGTCTGCCATCTTCTTCCACATCGAGGCAAAATGACCGGTTTCAAACATCAAGATCCGGTCCCCGGGCGAAAGCACATTGACCAGTGCGGCCTCCCACGCACCGGTACCCGAAGATGGGTAGATGATCACATGTTCTTTGGTTTTGAAGATCGTCTTCAGACCGTCAAGCGCCCGCTTCCCGACCTTGGCGAAATCCGGTCCGCGATGATCAATCGTCTGGCTGGAAATCGCACGCAATATCCGATCCGGCACCGCACTTGGGCCGGGAATCTGCAGAAAATGTCGACCGGCTTTTCTCATGACCGCTGTCCTGAAACTTGTCTGAAATTCTGATGACACAACACATTTGCGACTGGCAGAACTTTGCCATTGAGCAAATGTAATTTTGAATTCATAATTAAGTCAACCGCGAATCTTTCGACAGCATCGAACTCTGCGCTGGAAAAAACATGCAGGAACTAGCAGAAAAACTTGCAGGCCGGATTGAAGGTGACGTTGAGTTTGATGCCTTTTCGAGGGGGCGCTATGCCGCCGACGCCTCGTTTTATCAAATGATGCCATTGGGCGTGGTCTCACCAAAGTCGGAAGACGACATAAGCGCAGTCATTGATCTGGCCAGAGAACAATCCGTACCGATCCTGCCAAGAGGAGGCGGAACCTCGCAAAGCGGACAGACGGTGAATGAGGCAATTGTCCTCGACAACACCCGCCACCTTGATGAAATCCTTGAACTGGACGTCGAAAATCGCCGTTGTTTGGTTCGTCCCGGTATCATTCTGGATGAACTCAACCGTACACTCAAACCTCACGGACTATGGTTTCCGGTGGATGTCTCGACCGCATCCCGGGCGACCATCGGCGGAATGGCCGGCAACAACTCCTGCGGCGGTAAATCCCTTCGCTACGGCTTGATGCGCGACAATGTGATTTCGATTGAAGCGCTGCTTGCCAATGGCAGCAAGTTGAAGTTCGCTGAAGTCGATCCCAAGAAAATAGCGCGCGGCGATACGCTCACTCGAAAACTGCTCACGCTTGGAAAACGCGAAGCAGCAGAAATCGATGCGCGATTTCCCAAAGTTCTACGCCGCGTCGGTGGCTACAACCTTGATGCATTGGCACCCCATAACGAACCTAACAACCTCGCCGAGCTTCTGGTTGGCTCGGAAGGCACCCTCGCCTATTCGACAGCAATCGAGTTGAAGCTTTGGCCGGTTGTAACCAACACGGTAATCGGCGTCTGCCATTTCCCGACATTCTATCAGGCCATGGATGCTGCCCAGCACCTTGTCACGCTAGGGCCGCAGAGTGTCGAACTGGTGGATTCGACAATGATCAGCCTGGCGCGTGAAATTCCATTGTTCCGCAACACAGTGAAGGAATTTGTTAGAGGAAAACCTGAAGCGCTCCTGCTTGTGGAATACGCAGAAGCGAATGCAAATGAAAATGCCAATAAGCTGAAACAACTGGAACAAATGATAGGCGACTTGGGGTTCGCCTGGTCGGGGCACGGCAAGAAATGGGGCGGCGTCAAGCCGGTTACAAACCCTGCCCTGCAAGCCCGCATCTCTGAATTGCGCAAGTCCGGGCTCAACATCATGATGTCCATGAAACAGGAGGGCAAACCGGTTTCCTTTGTTGAAGACTGTGCTGTCGATTTACCCGACCTTGCCGAATACACCTCTGGCCTGACCGAAATTTTTGATCGGCATGGTACCCGCGGAACCTGGTATGCCCATGCATCCGTCGGATGCCTGCATGTTCGTCCGGTCCTCAATCTGAAACTCGACAAGGACGTCATCGCAATGCGGGCTATTGCGGAGGAATGCTTCGAACTTGTCAGAAAATACAAGGGCTCGCATTCCGGTGAGCACGGTGACGGTCTGGTACGGTCGGAATTCCATGAACCAATGTTCGGCCCTCAAATGATCGCCGCTTTTGGCGAAGTCAAGAAAATGTTCGATCCGATGGGATTGATGAACCCGGGCAAGATCGTCGATCCACCTAATATGGATGACCGAAATCTGTTTCGGTACAGCCCAGACTACCGCGCTGAAGATCTGGAAACCGAGTTTGACTGGTCAATTTGGACAGGCGCCGGCGGTGGATTTCAGGGCGCAATCGAAATGTGCAACAACAACGGCGCCTGTCGCAAACTGAAGGGCGGCGTAATGTGCCCTTCATTTCGCGTGACCCGCGACGAAAAACACGTCACGCGAGGCCGGGCAAATACACTACGGCTGGCAATCACGGGGCAGCTCGACCCAGACGCAATGACCTCCGACGACATGGCAGAAACCATGAAACTCTGCGTTTCCTGCAAGGGGTGCCGACGAGAATGTCCCACCGGCGTCGATATGGCAAAAATGAAAATCGAAGTGCTTTCCGCCCGTGCGAAGCGGTATGGCATTTCCCGGTATAATCAGATAATCGCGAATTTGCCCAAATATGCTCCGTGGGCGTCAAGCTTCCCTGCTTTGGCAAATTTGAGAAACAACATTCCGGGCCTGGCCAGGGTTTCACAATCCCTTACCGGCCTTTCTGCGAAACGCAGACTTCCCGTTTGGAGTTCTAATCCGTTCAGGGACGACGAAATCGCCTGGCAAAGGGAGCCGCAATCCGTCATTTTTGCCGATTGTTTTAATCGCTATTTCGAACCGGAAAACTTGCGCGCGACCTACAATGTACTCACGGCAGCTGGCCGTGATGTTGCGGTTGTTCGGTCAAGAAGCCGCCAGAGGCCGCTATGTTGCGGACGAACCTTTCTTTCGGTTGGATTGGTCGAAGAGGCAAAAAAAGAGGCCGCGCGACTGATCGATGCCCTTCTGCCATATGTAACGACAGGCACACCGGTCATCGGTCTCGAGCCTAGTTGCCTCCTGACACTGCGCGATGAAATTCCGGCGCTTCTACCCGGCAGGCAAACTGAAATCTTGGCGCAATATGCAAAAATGCTGGAAGAATACATCGCCGAGCAGGCGGAGCTTCCCGGCTTTGAATTAAAACTCAAACCACCAGCCGAGAAGGTGTTGCTGCATGGTCATTGTCATCAAAAGGCAATGGATGTCATGCCCGCAATCGCAAGCACCCTCGACCTCGTACCGGACATTCAGGTCGAGACAATCGATTCCGGATGCTGCGGTATGGCCGGTGCATTCGGATATATGGCGGACACCCACGATATTTCCCTGAAAATGGCTGAACTTGATCTCTTGCCGGCAATCCGAGCTTCAGACAATGACACGATCATTGTCGCTGACGGCACCTCCTGCCGTCACCAAATTCGCGACACGACCAATCGCAGTCCCGTACACGTAGCGCGATTGTTGGAAATGGCACTAATAAAAGATGGATGACGCATTATGGCAGCAGACGCCGATGTTCAGCTAATTGCTCGCAAATCCCTGCATCGCGAACTGGTCGACAGGCTCCAACTCCTGATTACAAGAAATCGGCTGAAACCGGGATCCAAGATTCCGGAAAAAGATCTTTGTGAGCAGTTTGGCGTTTCACGCACACCACTCCGCGAGGCCCTGAAGGTTCTTGCAACCGACGGCCTGGTCAGATTGGAGCAAAATCGGGGAGCCTGGGTCTCAAACATCACGGTAGAGGAAGTGGAAGAAGTCTTCCCTGTTCTTGGAGCATTGGAAGCTTTGTCGGGCGAACTCGCCTGCAAGAACATCACTGAGAACGAAGTCAAGGCGATCCGCAAATTGCACGATCAATTGGTCAGGAATTATCAGGATCGGAACCTGGATGCATATTTCAAGACCAACCAGAAAATACACAAGGCAATATTGCTGGCGGCAAGAAACAAGACCTTGCTGAACTATTGGCAAACACTGACGATTAGGATGCAACGAGCGCGCTACCTGGCCAACATGTCGGACGAGCGCTGGGCAGAAGCGGTCAATGAGCATGAATTGATCATGCAGTTTCTGGAAAGGCGAAATGGACCCGAACTGGCAGCGACACTCACCGAACACATGCGCAATAAGCAGCAATCTGTTCTTCGCTGGCTACGCGTACAAAACGAAATGACGTGAATCGGCTCACGGCTCCATGGACGCGAAGGTTCGGTCCCTGACCGATTTCAAATGAACCCGCATGCAATCGGCCGCAAGCTCGGGATCCCTACTGACAATTGCATCATAGATCTTGTCATGCTCGCCAAAGCTGCCATGATCTGCCGGCGGCAGTTTTGAAGAGCGCAACTGCCCCCAGACCGTCGAACGCCGGACAATGTTCAGCGTGTCAAACAGACTGATCAATAGCTTGTTGCAGGTCGCCTGCGCGATTGCCTGATGAAAATTGTTGTCCCAGGATTCATAGATACGCCATTCGCTGGCAGTCTTGCATCGTTCCTTGCATCTGCGCATTTCGGCAAAGTTGGATGTCGTCCCGTGAACTGCGGCCAGTTTCGCCAGTTGCGGTTCTATCGCCAACCTCGCTTCAACGACTTCGGTTGGCCGTGACTGCTCGCTCAGATATTCGACATCACTCAAATTGATCACGGGCCGCGGGCCGAAAAATGTGCCCCGCCCCACATGCCGCCAGATTTGTCCTTCCGCCTCTAGTAGGGCAAGCGCTTTGCGCAACTTCCCGCGCGACAGTCCAAGTTCGACACATAGATGACGCTCAGGAGGTAGCCTGCCGTTCAGGGCAATCTGTTGATCATTAAGGAAAAGTCGCAACTTCTCCAGGGCGTCATCTCTACGAGTTTCAGATTCAACCATTACGAACCATTCCCAACATTGGGTAGAAATAGGGGCTTTCCTTAACAGCAAGGTTCATATCTAATTCGGAAAATCAAGCGATATCGGCAATTTGGGCGCTGAACTTCGCTAAACCAATTGTGAAGTGGTTCAAAATTGGACCTGGATCACGATTGTCGGCAAGGGCTTGCCCGTCAAGATTTCGTTCGAATGTACAATGGCAATCGGAGGTGGAGGACTCTTTGCGTATTGTAACTTTCCGCGCGAATAATGGCCTGCATCCAGGGCTTTTGATTGATCAGCAGCGCATGATTGATCTGGCACTAGCCTATGCAGAAGCGCAGGCGACAGGCAAGATTGATCCGTCCCTGAAAGCACCCGGTAGCGTGGTGGAACTGATCGCCGGCGGACGCGAAACCTTTGAAACCTGCAAGACCATTAACAAACTGGCCGCCGGTAATGAGCTGTCTTTGGCTGACGTTTCATTGTCGGAAGTTCAACTGGTTGCGCCGATTCCGCGGCCTCTGAAGAACGTCTTTTGCGTTGGAAGCAACTATCGCGCCCACGTAACCGAAGCCAGTCGGGCACAGGCAAAGGAAGACAAGGTCCCCGAGCGACCCGTCTTTTTTACCAAGCCCCCGACAGCGGTGATTGGTCCCGATGCCGACGTCCGGCTGGACCCGGTGGTCTCGGAAAAAATGGACTATGAAGTCGAAATGGGCGTGATAATTGGCAAGGCCGGCAGAAATATCCGGGCAGCTGACGCGCTCGATCATATCTTCGGATTTACGATCATAAACGATGTCACTGCGCGGGATCTGCAACGCGCACATGGCGGCCAGTTTCTCAAGGGCAAGGGTCTGGATACCAGCTGCCCGATGGGACCGCACATCGTGACAATCGATGAATTGGTCAACTTCGAAAACCTGCGTATCAGCCTCACCGTAAACGGCGAAGTGCGCCAGGACGGCAATACCGGAAACATGATTTTCCCCATTCCCAGACTGCTGGAATCCTTGTCGGAGGGGCTGACGCTGGAGCCCGGAGATATTTTGGCCAGCGGCACGCCATCGGGAGTGGGTTACGCCATGGACCCGCCAAGATTTCTCACAGATGGAGACATCGTGACCTGCCGGATCGAGGGCATTGGAGAGCTCACCAATACGGTTCGAAACTCTCAACTTTCGACCAAGGCGGCATGAACAAATTGGCTGATCGGGGCACCAAGATTTGTTGAACTACTTTAACCAAGGGAGGAAATATCAATGATTGGTTTAAGTGTAATCCGGAAGGCGGGAACGGCCGTGGCACTGGCTGCCGCAGTCAGCCTTTCCGCAATATCGGCCGAGGCCCAGGACAAGGGTTCGATGCATGTTGCGTTCGGTGACGTGCCGGGCGGTGAAATGGTCAACTTCATGATCGCCGTTGCCCGTGCTGCCGAGCGCGGCGTTGACGTGAAAACATCGTATCTGCAATCAGAAGACCTTGCCGCACAGGCAATCGTCAGTGGCCAGGCAGATATCGGAGTGGGCACCCCCTACGCCTTGATCCAGAAGGTCAACGCACCGATCCGCATGTTCTACCAGCTGTCGATGCTGCGCTTCTATCCGGTGGTCAACGGTGAAATGTACAAGACCTGGAAAGACCTGGAAGGCGCTGATGTTGCGGTTCACGGCCGCGGCTCTGGTACCGAGGCAATCATGCAACTGATGGCCAAGGAAAATGGCGTGAAATTCAATTCGGTCAGCTATGTACCGGGTTCAGGCGTCCGTGCCGGTGCCTTGCTGCAAGGCCGCATCAACGCGTCAATCGTTGACTATGAGCGCAGCCGCTTGCTCGAGCGCGAAGCGCCCGGAAAATTCGTCTTCCTGCCGCTGCCTGACATCAAGGCAACCGATGAAGCGCTTTATGCCAACCGCGATTGGCTGGAATCGGAACAGGAAGCCGTATCCATTCTGGTTGAAGAGCTGATCAAGACCTGGCGTGAAATCAACGAAGATCCGTCCAAGATCGCCGAATTGCGCGAAAAATATAATGTGCTGCCGGATATCGAGGAAATCGAAGTCGAAGAAATGGTACCTGCCTTTACGCAGGGCGTATCCATCGACCTTTATCCAAACAATGGCGGCAGCGCCGAATCTGTCGAGGAAGACTTCGTGTTCTTCACGACTTCCGGATCAATGGACGGTGACGCCAAGGACCTGAAGGTTGAAGACTACTGGTATCTCGCTCCTGTGGACGCAGCAGTCGAGAAACTGGGCAAGAAATAACAAGAAACTGAACTACGAAACTACCCGTCCGCCTTTCCCTGTGAGGCGGGCGGGCCCTTGGAATAAACTCTGAGAGAAGATGCCATGTCTGCTGTTGCACCCAGCGTTGACAAGATTTCCGGACCCACGAAAAAGTCTGAAAAGATTTTGGGAATGTCGGATACGCTGTTTTATAGGATCGTATCTGTTTTTGCATTGTTTGCGATTTGGGAGATCGCCGGACGCATACCGATAAGCGTCGCTTTTCCCACCTTTAGTTCCACCATGGGCGCGTTGTGGGACATGATCCTCGACGGCAGAATGTTCCACGCCTATGCCGAGACACTCAAGCCGCTTGCGGTCGGTGTTTCCATTTCGGCTGTTTTCGGGGTGGCAATTGGCGTCGGTATGGGGCTGAACCGGCTGATGCAATGGTTCTGGGAACCGATCTTCGTCGTTCTTCAGGCTTCTCCTGTCGCCGCACTCATACCCCTTATCACCTATGCATACGGCATCGGCCTGACCGCCAAGACGGTCGCCGTCATCATGCTGGCCGCACCGATTATCGTGCTCAACAGCTACAAGGCTGTACGCAATGCCAGCCCAAGTCTCATTCAAATGTGCCAATCCTTCCAGGGTACCCGGTTTCAGGTGATCTGGCAGGTAATCATCCCAAGTGCCGCACCGGTCATATTCGCTGGCCTCAGGCTCGGCGTAGCTGCGGGATTCATCGGCGTCATTCTTGCAGAACTGTTGATCACACCAACGGGCGTTGGCGACTTGATTTCCTATCACAGGTCGGTTGCCGAATACCAATACATGTATGCGGCCGTTTTCACCGTCATATTGTTTTCCGCCATCATGGTCGGATTGCTGGAAGTTGCTGAAGTCAAATACTTCCGGCCAGAAAAGAAAAAGGGTCACTGATGTCCACAGCAGCTGTAGCGCAAATGCCTGATCAAAACGCATCCACCGAAGACAATAT
>JBCCEP010000042.1:0-16316 GCA_039030215.1 Pseudomonadota bacterium | reverse complement strand
TTGGAGAAAAATCTATAACTAGAAAAAATGTAGACATATTCCACTCAATAATGTAGAAAAATAACATAACTGGAGGAAGCGAATATGTTAAAAACATTCTTGGCAGCGGCCACTTCGGTAGCATTATCTGCAACTGTCGCTATTGCCGAATATCCTGAAAAGCCAATTGATCTAATTGTGCCGTTCGAACCGGGTGGAGGAACAGACATAACTGCCCGCATGGTTCAGCCCGGGCTTGAGGCAGCACTCGGTCAGAAGCTTGTGATCCGAAACCTCGAAGGAGCAGGCGGAACGGTCGGTGCAACGCAGTTGAGCAAGATGCCTTCTGATGGTTACTCAATTGGGTACATGCCCATCGGTACAATGACTACCCAGCCGCATATCCGCAGAACAAGCTACAATGCAGACAGCTGGGAACCAATTTGCATGGTAATTTCAGATGCGGTGTCCATTCTCGTGAACCCGGACAAATCGGGCATCAAGTCGTTGGAGGAATTGGTAAGTGCCGCGAGTGGTGGCAATCAATTGATTTCGGCTGGCCCACCACCGGGTTCTCTTCCGCACATCGGACAAGCCGCGTTGGCAAGCGCCTATGGTTTGGACTTCAAATACGTTCCCTATAAAGGTGGCGGACCGACCGCCAAGGCACTGACCGCCGGAGATGTCGATGTTTTCATCAACACGCCGAACTTTGCAAAGAAGTTCGAGTTCACTCCTCTGGCATTGATGGCACCAGCACGGCATCCGGATTTCCCGGATCTTCCGACAACTGCTGAACTGGGCGGCCCGGAGATGGACATCTCCATCTGGTTTGGATTGTTTGCGCCAGCCGGCACCGATTCTGCAATCATCCAGAAATTGTCAGACGCCTGCGGCGAGGTGGTAAATTCCGACGCGTTCAAGTCAACAGCCAGCGAACGTGGCAACTCGGCCAAGTACTTGTCCGCAGAAGAATTCAGGACGTTTTTCCGAAATGAATTCGACGCAAACGCCGAGCTGTTGTCGAAAGCAGGACTGAAGTAGCTGGAAAGAGGTCTCAGGCAAACTGCATGTCCCTGCCTGGGACCACGTTGCGACAATCGCCACCAACGGCGGACAAAAACCCGCTCTTCGTTGCAGTTGTCGCGAAAATTGGGCCTCGGGTCACTGCTTACCCTCAACCTCGGAGGTCAAAACTGTGTCAACGCCATCCTATCACGCCTATGTCGCCTACCACAGCGGGCGAGCGATCGACCTGTTCGCTGGGTTTGATGATGGAGCACTGGAACATGTCGAGCAGTATGAGCTTTCCGGCATGGGACTTCCCCTTGCAGTCAACCCCGACGGGACACGCCTATACGCATCTACTTTTAACAAGCTGGACGAAGGCGAGCTTGATTGTATCGACAGTTTTTTGCGAAATCCATCTACCGGAAAACTGCAAAATCTAGGAAGTACGCGAACCGTTGGACGCCTGACACATATATCTGTAGACAAGTCAGGCCGCTTTGTCCTTGGGGCTTCTTATTTTGCCGACCTTGTTGTGTCCCATAAGATCCAACCCGACGGATCGCTGGGCGAAGCAGAATTCTCCTTTCCGACTGGGCGAAACGCTCACCACATTCAAACAGACCCCAGCAACAGATACGCTTTCGTTCCAAACCTTGGCAGCAATCAGGTTCTTCAGCTTAAGTTCGACGCAGGGACAGGCAAGTTTTCATACAACGATCCTCCAGCCGTCGAGCAACCGATCGGCGCGGGATGTCGTCACATAGCACAACATCCGAATGGAACGCTCATGTTCCTAGTCAACGAGCGGGACGGTTCAGTGGTTAGTTTCGCATTTGATGCGGCTCAAGGGACTTTGTGCGAATTGCATCGCACCTCCGTACTTCGGGATCCTATTCCGCGGGCCTGGGCAGCGCAAATCCACGTTTCACCAGACGGTGA
The DNA here is from genome assembly GCA_039030215.1 of Pseudomonadota bacterium. GTDB lineage: Bacteria > Pseudomonadota > Alphaproteobacteria > Rhizobiales > Rhizobiaceae > BOKV01. Next base: position 14,387 of record JBCCEP010000042.1, on the reverse strand, counting down.
ATATCTGTTTGCAAGTGAGCGCAATACACATGTCCTAACCCGATGGCGCATCGACCCTGTTACGGGCGCGTTCTCGGAGAAAACCACAATAGACGTTGCAAGAAATCCCAGATGCTTCGATATCGATCCGTCTGGACGATACCTGGTACTTACCGGTCTTGAAGAAGATTTGATTGAGGTTTTCTACATCTCAATCAAAAACCGGGAGCCGAAGCGATTATCCAAAATAACGTCCCATCGAGAGCCGTCATGGGTCGAGATTTTACCAGCACAAAACACAAATGGTGACCTATGAGCAGCATTCGCACTTCATCCGCAGACATTCTCTACGGTCTCGTAATCGCTACCGTGGCGATGGCTTTCTTTGTTCACACTTTTTCAGATCAGTACGAATTCAATCCGCTTATAGAAAGCGTATCTACTGTCTTGTTTCCACGAATTATCTTGGGAGGAATTTTTGTCTGCGCACTCGGTCTAATAGTTAAGGGTTACCGAAATAAATCCGAAGAGAGCCGATTACAGGCCGTGAACTACCCAAAGGTTATCCTGGTCCTGGTAGCTGCCGCAGCAACCGCTGCGGGTCTTTGGTTCATCGGATATTTCTATGTCATGCCGATAGGCGTGTTCGCAACCGGATGGGCACTTGGCTATCCAAATAGGCTAATTCTGGCGGCGACAGCCATCTCCGCCACAATAATCGTTTGGGCAGCACTCGGCTATTTTGCCGCGGTGACGTTTCCGACTGAATTTCGGCTAGGTTGAGGCAAGACAATGTGGGAGCATGTTTTACCGGCACTGGCATCCAGTTTCTCAATTTCAATCGTTCTGACAATCCTGATCGGTACGATTGCAGGCATCATCGTCGGCGCCCTTCCTGGGCTGGGAACAGTCCTGGGACTTGTTATGGCTATCCCGTTTACAATCCCAATGGACAGTTCAATGGCAATTGCGCTGCTATTGTCTATCTATGTCAGTTCGATTTATGGAGGCTCCATCGCAGCAATCTTGATCAACGTCCCGGGCACACCTCAGTCAGCGGCGTCAGTTTTTGATGGTTATCCAATGGCGCAACGCGGTGACGGTGCGCTTGCCCTGGGCTACGCGACGATCGCAAGCTTTGTCGGCGGCGTGTTCTCACTCATTGTTTTGATCTTTGCGGCACCAGTATTGGCGAGGGTATCGCTTGAATTTGGGCCGATCGAAACCTTCGCACTCTTACTCTTCGCGCTCATGACTGTCGCATGGGTATCGGGCGAAGAGCTGCTGAAGGGCATTATTGCGGCGCTGATTGGCATATTTCTCGCCATGATCGGCACAGATGATATGAGTGGCTATTCCCGTTTCGATTTCGGTAACCTTTTCCTTTCTGCCGGTCTCACAATCATTCCTCTTTTGATCGGCTTTTTCGCCATATCCGAAATTTTGTTCCAGGCCGGCACGTTGAAAGACGTTGGAGCGCCTTCGGTGAAAGGTGGCGGGTTCAAGGTTGCCCCCTGGAAAGAGTGGCGAAAACGGATCGGTGTGCTCTTACGGAGCTGCACCATAGGCAGCTTTATTGGTGTACTTCCTGGTACTGGTGCGACAGCGGCTGTTTTTGTGAGCTATGCAGATGCAAAGCGCAGAGCACCCAATCCAGAAGATTTTGGCAAAGGTGAACCAAGCGGACTGATTGCATCTGAGTCCGCCAATAATTCTGTATCTGGCGGAGCAATGGTGCCTATGCTCAGTCTTGGTATACCGGGAGATGGCAGTACTGCCGTCATGATGGGTGCGCTCACGCTCCATGCGGTAATCCCGGGCGTTCGGCTGTTTAAGGATCAGCCAGATCTGGTGACATTGATTTTCGTGCTTCTGGCGATCGCCAATGTCTTTATGCTGGTCATTGGCGCACTCGGCGCAAACGCGTTCTCCCGGATGCTGAAGCTGCCAATCACCCTTTTAATGCCGCTTGTGCTTCTAATGTCTTTGGTCGGTACATTTGCAATCCGCGCCAATCCCATCGATCTGATTGTCGCTCTCGTGTTTGGCGTTATAGGATTCCTCGCCCGCCTCAACCGATTCCCACCGGCACCAATCATTATAGGGTTCGTCCTTGGTAAACAGTTGGAGTTCACTTTCCGTCAAGGTCTCGTTTTCACTGACGGAAACGTATTGGAATTTTTTGAATCGCCGATAGCCGCCGTATTATTTCTCCTAACCGGATTGATAATTCTAAACTAGCTTGGTCTGGGTAAGCTCATACGCCGGATAGCCGGGAAATGAGTGGAAGATGCAGCCCACAGGACTTTCATTTCCATGCACTGGCAAGAAGCGTAGTCGAGATTTAAGCGAGCATCAAACAATGTCTGATTCGGCCAAATCAGCACTCGGTAGTGTTTGCTCAAATTTCAGAATCTCGTTGGTAAAAAGTTGCATAAATGAGAAAGTTACGTCGAAATGCTTGTTACCACCAACGTCTTGAATTTTGCATCGCAAGCTGACAACTTGTATTTATTCTACAACGGGTGAAAGAGCATTGCATAGTAACGGAATAGCCAGAGATGTCCTTGCAATTATCCGGACCCGAATGGACAGTCTTGGTGGGTCGGAGCGAAGGATTGCGGAAATCATCCTGCGAGACCCCGAGCAATTCATAGGCGTAGGTCTCGCTGAACTTGCCGTGGCTGCCGAAGTTAGCCAGCCTACCGTAATTCGGTTTTGCAGAAAGCTTGGCTTTAGTGGTTATTCGGACTTTAAGGTGGCATTTGCGCAAGGCATCGCAGTAATACCTGCGGCGCTTCATCAAGATGTCACTGCCGACGACAACGTCCTTGCGATCCTTCAAAAGATAGCTGATTCTGCCCTGGCTGCGATTACATCAGCACGGGACTCGATTGATATTGAAAATGTGGCGAAAGCCGCTTCTTTGATTGCAAACTCGCACCGGGTAGAATGTTTCGGAAACGGCGCAGCTCGCGTTGTTGCAGTCGAAGCCCACAACAAAATCTATCGTCTCGGTATTCCCTGCGCGATCACGGCGGATGTTTTTACCCAAACAATTCTGGCGAGTACACTCCAGGAAAACGACGTCGTTCTTTATACTTCGTTTAGTGGAGAGGCAGACTTACACCTTGAAAGCCTGGAGCTTGCAAAATCAGCAGGAGCGAAGGTGATCGCGATAACAAGACCAGGTTCAAAGATAGCCCGGGCCGCTGATGTCTCCATTGCCGTGTCCGTCGCTGAGGATTTCGAGTCCTTTACTCCGATATCCACGCCTGTGACATTCATGATTGCCGTCGACACGATCGCAATGTGCGCTGCCCAATTGCTTCCCAAGGAAGTCAGCGAACGCCACGCAATTGGAAAGACAGCCCTGGCCCGGCATACCCGTCCTTGAAATTCCCTGCGGATTCCATCCCTTACGATCTAGGGACAATTATTCTTTCTTTGGGTACCTCAACGCCGGTCAAAGCTGCCAGCAGGGAATCTGCACATATATCTGCCATAAGCCTGGTTGCACTTGCGCTAACCCCGGCTATATGGGGCGTAAGGATGATGTTGGGAGCCTTTCGGAGCGGGCTATCTCTCAATGGCTCAGTTTCGAATACGTCCAGCCCTGCGCCGCCTAGACGGCCATCTATAAGCGCTTCTGCGAGTGCGTTTTCGTCTACCAACCCGCCACGTGCCGTATTTATGACAATCGCTCCTTCTCGCATGGTTGCTAGCGCGTCGCGATCCAAAATTGGCTTGTCAGTGGCCGGAACATGCAGCGTTATCACGTCAACATTTGCGATCAGATTAGCCAGGGAGGTATGAGAGGCTACATCATTGACGAATGGGTCATAGGTCAGAATGTTCATGCCAAACGCACCTGCCCGCTCTGCAACGGCACGACCGATCCGGCCAAACCCCACGATCCCAAGATCGCGGCCATATAGGCCGGGGAATTTTGTTTTCTTCCATCCGCCATTCATCACTTCACTGGCGTTTGGCTGGATGGCGCAAGACAGGTTTGTCATTAGCGCCATGACAACATCTGCCACCGACTGGGTATTTGCACCGGGCGAAATCGTGACTTCTACCCCAGCCGCCTTGGCGGCATCCAGATCTACAGCATCAAACCCGACACCAAAGCGCGCTAACGCCTTCAGCTTTCCAGCATATGACAAGACTTCTGCATCATAGGGTTCAAGACCACCCAATATCCCCACAGCATCTGGAATGCGGCGTATGAGTTCCTCGCGGGTCAATGTCACACCCGTTTTGTTATGCCAAAGCCGAAAGCCCGCATCTTCAAGTGCGTTGAGCCCCGGTGACTCAAATGTCCCCAATGGCGGCGGATTGACCAAAATTAAAGGGCGATCGCTCATGACAGCTTGTCCTTTTTCAAGATTAGTTTCGTCCAGTAGTTGGAGGTCAGGACAAGGAATGTCAGGGCTATGAACAGGCAGAAGATGGGACTTTCAAAGAAGCGCCAAGGTTCGCCCTGCGTTAGCAATAGACCACGCCGTAATCCTTCTTCGAATGGCTGGCCCAAAACATAACCGATAACGATTGGTGCCAGCGGAAATCCAGTGTAGCGCAGCAATAGCCCGACGAATCCGGCGATAATCGCAACTACCACATCCAGCATGCTACCCCGAACGGTGAATGAACCAATGATTGAGAGCATCATCACGATTGGCATGAGAATAGACGCCGGCAGTTTCAGAATTCGAGTGAAGATCTGAGCGCTAAATGCCCCTATTACCAGGATAAGTAGATTGGCGAATAGCAATGCCATGAACATCATATTGACCAGGACTGGCTCGTCGATATAGAGCCGAACACCTGGCGTTACGCCGTGAATAATCAAGGCGCCAATCAAGACTGCAGTGCCACCATCTCCCGGTATCCCAAGCGCTAACGTCGGAACGAGCGCACCACCGGTCACAGCATTATTGGATGCTTCGGACGCGATCACACCGTCAGGTTCACCGGTCCCGAATTTTTCGGAATTAGGTGAAGATCGTTTGCCGTCCGCGTAACTTACGAAGGCAGCTGTCACGGCGCCTACACCCGGCAATACACCAATAAACGAACCAATTGCACTGGCCCTGAGAAGCTGTTTCTTTCGGTTCAACCAGTCGCGTAACGGCGGGAAAGTAAAGCCGACTTTGCCAGCAATTTGAACTTTGCCGCCACTGCCTGAGAATGATTGGTGAAAAACTTCGCTGAGGGCAAAGACGCCCACCAGTATCGGAATTACGTGCAATCCTGCCGTCAATGGAAAATAGCCATAGTCGAAGCGGCTGGTACCAGTGAAAGTGTCTTGGCCGATCGTAGACAGGAACAGTCCAAGGCATGCGGCCATCAAGCCCTTTATTGTGTTGCCTTTTGAGACCCATGCGATCGTCGTCATCGAGAATATAATCAGTGCCAGGATTTCAATCGAACCGAAATTGACGGCTACAAGAGCCAAGGTTGGTGCTGCCACGATTAGAATTAATACCGAGAAAATCCCGCCGAATACAGACGCGCCAGTTGCCCACCCAAGTGCCAGATCCGCACGCCCAGCCTTGGTCATCGGATAGCCGTCCAGAACAGTCGCAGCCGACTGCGGCGTTCCGGGAACGTTAATCAATATGGCACTCACAGATCCGCCGTAGACCGATGAAACATATACCGATAGGAGCAGAACAATCGCCGGACCGCTATCGATCGCAAAAGTCAGCGGAAGCATCATGGCAAGCGCGACCACTGTTCCCAGACCGGGCATAGCTCCGACAAAAGTCCCAATGACCGTCCCCAAAATTAGCGAAATCAACGTTTGCCAAGAGAGAAGTGCCGACAGGGATTCAAGAAGTGATGCCATGGTCAGTATAGCCCCAGCATTTGAAGAATGGGGCCCGGCGGCAGCGAAAGTTCGGCTACATCAACAATCAGATACCAAGCGATAGCAGGCGCTAATACCGCGACAGCGATCAGAGAACGCCAAGACCGATACCCCATAACGAGAGCAAGGATGACTATGGCTGGAGGCATTGCGATCAAAAAGCCTAATGGACGCAGCAATAGACATACGGCCAGAACGACGCCCAATGCCTTTAACAGACGACTCCATGATGCACGATGCCGCCAGTGCACTATCTCGGCAACGGGTGTTTTTGCGTCGGAGGTAATACTACGTACAAATAAAATCACTGAAAGCCCGATCAGGCAGATCAGGATTACGCGCGGCACCAACACAGTCACTGCCTCGTCCGGATCATCAATCGGGAACCAGCTGCTGTTAAAAGTCGACAAAAACACCCCAAGCGCCAAAATCCCAACGACTACGGACACTATGCGATCGACAGTCCGGTCTACGGAAAGCATGTCTTCGTCCATTGCCATATCGTTTTCCCTAAGGGACCGAGGCTATATTGGCCTCGGCTTGATTTGAGTCTTTACTTCTTGGGATCAGGGATACTATTTGGCGAGACCCAGAGATCTCAGTAATTCACCATTTGTTGCGTATTGCTTGGCGAAAAATTCCTGGAAATCTCCCTGTCCAAGGAAGTTGATGTTCCAGCCAACATTGGCGATACCACTTGCGAATTCCTCAGATTTCACGGCAATGGCGCAAGCGTCAGCCAGTTTTCCGACGATTTCGTCTGGGGTTCCCTTAGGCGCGAACAATCCGAACCAGATGCCCAAATCAAGATCGGAATTATTTACTTCCTTGATGGAACGTACGTCAGGCAGATCGGTCACACGCTCGGGCGCGAGAATGAGCAAAGGTGTAAGTCCAAGTTTCTTGCCGGAACCAAATGGTTCGACTGTGAAATCGACCTCTTTGCCAAGGACAGCTTTCGAAGCGCCTGCCCCACCCTCGAAAGGAACAAAGGTGAATTTGACGTCAAATGCTTGTCCAAGAGCTGCCTGCGCCATGTGAGGCACAGAACCCTTTGGTGGGCCAGCTGAAAGGACACCACCAGAACCAGCGGCTGAAATCAGGTCTTCGATGGTCTGATACTTGCCCTCAGGATTGACCAGAACGGCCAACGGACTCTTCACCATCAGGCATACTTCTTCCCAACTCTCGCCGTTATACGGCAGTTCCTTTCGGTGCGGTTGAGTCGTTGCGGTTCCAATCGGAAGAACACCAATAGTGTAGCCATCGGCATTCGATTGCGCGAGCTGCGTAGCTCCAATCGTTCCGCCCGCCCCGCTGACATTGTTCACAATGAAATCCTGACCCAGGATCTTCTCAAACTCCGCCGCCATCAACCGTCCGGTCGCATCAACCCCACCACCGGGATTAAATGGGATCAGGACTTCAACCCGTTTTTCCGGGTAATTCGCATGCTCGCCGGCCAGTGCAAACCCGGCTGTAAGCATTAACGTTGCAGCAGATACTGTTACAATATTTTTGATATTCACGATGATCCTCCTTGCTTTGGAATTTCGGATTAAACGGGTTCTTCCAGGCCCAAGCGGGTATACGCCTCTGCAGGTGCCTCATTCCGTTGCATGCATTTCAAGAGTTTCGCGGTCATCGCCGCTTCAATGGCCTTGTCTTCTATCGGCGCGATCTGATCCGGGTCGGCAGTCACGTCATAAAGCTGGTTAAAAAGATCCGAAGGCGGCCCGCCCTGCCCCGGCGGTCGCTTTGCATCCTTGCGCGCCGGGAGCTTCATTACGGGGTAGTCGCCTGTAAACGAAAAGGATCGGACAAACTCCGCATTGTCGAATTCATTTGCCTGGAAGAAGCTCTTGGTGTGGAGAGGAATGAGCGTATATTCATAGATCTCTTGATTGAAGAAATCCGTCGGGTACCGGAAATAGGTGTATCTTCCATCCGTTACATTTGTTGCCGCTCCATAGAGCCCATAAATCACTGCCTCATGGTGATCGCCATCAGCCGCCATCAAATGAATCAGTGACTTACCTTCAACTGAGGTGGGGAGCTCCGTTATGCCGTGTAATTCGAGAAGCGTTGGCATCAGATCCTGAGTCTGTGTCAAAGCAGTACGGCGCTGACCTGCCTGATCGGCGTGATCAGGGTGCCAGACAATCATCGGAATGTGACTTATTTCCTGATAGAATGGTTGACGGTTCTTCGCCCACCAATCATGTTCACCGAGCATTACGCCGTGATCTGTGGTCAGGATTACACAGGTATCTTTCCACATATCGTGTTCGTCCATATAGTCGATGAGTTTTCCGAAATACTCATCGACCATCGTCAACAGCGCTGCGTAATTGGCGCGCATTTCACGAACTTCTTCTTCAGTTTCTTGCACTTCACGATATCGCGGCCAGTCCAGTATCGGACCTTGATAGTCGGTCGGATAAAGATCGCGGAACCGCTGTGGTGCCTGGAATGGCTCGTGTGGATCGAAGCACTCCAACTGGAACAACCAATCGTCGGAGCCCTTGTTTGTATCCAAGAATTCAAACAATTGATCGAAGCACTTGACCAGGGGAAAGTCTTGCTCGTCGACATACTCAGTCCGGTTGAGCATGTTCTGTAGTCGGCCCGAAAACTGTCGCACATCTTCATACTGTGAACCGTGATACTTATCCTTAAACGCGTCCAATGGTGGTTCAACCACGGCTTTCCAGGTGTCCCACTCCTGCCCCCGGATGAAATCCCACGTTGTATAGCGGCTGTGAAAAGTCGAACCGCCATCTTCGAAATAGTGATAGTGGTCTGTCAAAAGATGCGTATAGGTGCCTCGTTTACGCAGTATTTCAGAGAAAGATTCGTCATAGGGCTCAAGCGGACCCCATGATCTATGAAGAAAATTTACACGCCCGGTATGGATGTCACGTCGTGCAGGCATGCACGGCATCGAGCCTACGTAATGATTGTCAAACGTCACAGCACGATCCGAAAAACGCTTGATATTTGGGGTTTTAATGTTTCCCCCATAAGTTTCAAGCGAATGTCGGTTGAGCGAATCAAACAATATGAAAAGCGTTCGCACAAATGCCTCCCCTGTCAGTCATTGACATACTCGGGTATAAAATTGTAGAAAAATTACATAATGTCAATATGCGTAATGAAGTTTCTTGGATTTTGAAAAACATGGATTGAGTTTTGGACTGGGAAGATGGATAGCGCTCTTGGAAATATGCGAATTGGTGAATGCAGGCATGTGAATGGAAAGATCGTTTGGATAGACGCTTGCAAATCCTACGCAGGAACCCGCCGCCCCGAGATCCCGAAAGATGGTGAGGGAATAATTCGTAATGCTGCGCTTCGGCGATATGGGATTGAAAAAACTACGGTCACGAACGCGGCATTTCGGAGTTTCATTGAAGATACCGGTTATATAACCGAGGCCGAAAGGATCGGTTGGTCCTATATGTTCCGCGGTCTTATGACCAATGGAGATACAGTTGCTCTGAAAAACCTCCCTTGGTGGTCCGGCGTCGAAGGTGCGAATTGGCAACAGCCTACAGGTCCGGGATCAAGTATAAGTGAATTCGAAGATCACCCGGTCGTTCATATAAGCTACAATGATGCCAGGAACTATGCCTCGTGGATCGGTGGCCGGCTACCAACAGAAATTGAATGGGAGCACGCAGCGCGCGGCGGAACCAAAGAAATTCGCTACCCATGGGGAGACGAGGAACCAACCGACGATCGCGCAGATTTTTGCAACATTTGGCAAGGCCAGTTCCCGCATCATAATTCCTGCAGAGATGGATATTACGGAACAGCCCCGGCCAGGTCCTTTACTCCTAACAGCTATGGCTTGTTCAATATGGCTGGTAATGTGTGGGAATGGTGCCAGGACCCGTTTCGGGTGCGTTCGCTATCACGCGAAGCCAAGCAAAGAAATCTTGAAGCAAAACAGTTCGATGAACGAGTTTTGAAAGGTGGTTCGTTTCTATGCCATCGATCGGCTTGCTGGCGCTATCGCATTGCCGCGAGGTCTGGAAGACCAACAGACAACGCTACTTCCAATTGCGGATTTCGAGTAGTTTATGACGGATAGAAGCTTCACCGACAACGCTGAGTTGAGCGTTATCATTGGCCAAATTCAGGCATCAACATGTCTGCGGTCAGCCCAACTCAGGACAGTTCCTTCGACTTGAAATGCTACGTAGTTTCAAACACTGAATTCCGGCGCCAGTTGAATTCTGTCAAACGCTTCTTGTGGTGCCTCGTGCTCGGCAAGTATCCTTGCCGCTGCTTGTTTAAGTCTTTCTTCGACGGTTGGATCCGTTATTGCGGTTGTCTGACCTGGGTCCTCAGCCAAATCATACAAAACCGTATCTGTATCAGTGATAACCGAGCCCTGTCCTTTGCGCGGATGCGGCCGGGCAGGCAATTTCAGCACAGGATAGCCACGCATGAAACCGAAACCGTCGACCAGTTTGGCGCCTTCAAATTCTTCTACGGCAAATGGCATTTGCTGGTGGGTAGGCATAAGCGTGTATTCGAAGATTTCCTGATCTGCGATATTCGGAGGATAAAGGAAATAGGTATATCGACCGTCTGTTATATTTGTGGCTGCACCGAACTGGCCATAGATCGCAACACTACGGACTGGATCATCCGTCTCCAGCGTAGGCAGGAGCGATTGGCCAGTCACAGTATCCGGGATTGGTGCGTCGTGCAGTTCCAGCAAAGTCGGCATAAGGTCAATGTTCTGAGTCAGACAGTTGCGCCTCTCTCCGCCCTTGTGAGCATAATCAGGGTGATAAACCAATAACGGTATATGAGCGATTTCGTTATAAAACGGCATCCGACTCTTGGCCCACCAATCATGTTCGGCCAGCATGAATCCGTGATCAGTCGAGACGATCAGGGCGGTGTCATCCCAGAGATTATTTTCGTCAAAATAATCCAGGAGTTTTCCGACATAAGCATCACACATGGTGACCAGCGCCGCATAATTGGCCCGTATCTCACCAATTTCAGCTTCGGTTTCGGCAACACGTTGGTAACGCGGCCAATCCAGGATCGGTCCATTATAGCCGGTCCGATAATGCTCGCGGTATTTTTCAGGAGCAGCAAAAGGTTCATGGGGATCGAAGCACTCCAATTGCAGGAACCAATTGTCAGTTGCTCCATTCGTATCGAGAAATTCGAAGGCGCGATCAAACGTACGCACCATCGAATAGTCTTCTTCCTGACGAACAAAATGCCGATTGATCATGCCACGTGCGCGCCCACCCTGCTCATCAAACTGAAGCGGGTGGTATTGATCCTTGAATTTTTCAAAGGGAACGTCCACCAGGGCCTTCCATGGGTCCCATTCCTGACCTCGCTCCAACTCCCAGGAAGAAAACCGGTTTTGGTAATTCATTCCGCCTTCTTCGAAATAGTGATAGTGATCGGTTATCAGGTGTGAATAGACACCATCTTCTTTAAGTATTTCCGGACCCGTCCGATCAAACGGTTCAAGCGGCCCCCAGGATCGATGCATGAAATTCAGCCGACCTGTCTGAATATCCCGCCTTGCCGGCATGCAGGGAAGGCTGCCAACATAGTGATTATCGAAAGTAATTGCACGATCCGCAAGGCGCTGAAAGTTCGGAGTATGGGTGTCTCCACCATAGCACGATAGAGCGCGGCGATTTAGCGAATCAAACAATAAAAGCAAGGTCTTCATACAATCATTCCTCGTCCAGGGCTGCTGACAAAGGGCTATTCTTGCGCCGCCGCTCGGTGAGCAGGGACCAAACAAGAAGGACTACTGCAACGAGCAATAGTGTCGCTGACAGTGGGGAGGTGAAAAGCGGCAGGATATCACCGTCGGTAAACATCAGACCCTGGCGCAATTTGGCCTCGGCCACTTTCGCCAGTACATAGCCGATGACAAACGGTCCAAGAGAGAATCCTGCGCGTTCCAAAATAAAACCGACAACGCCAAAGCCCAGCATCGTCCATACGTCAAACATGGTGTTGTTCAGCGAATAGACACCAACCACACAGCAGACCATGATCACGGGCAAGAGATATTGTTTAGGCACCCCGGCCACGCGGATGTAGAACCGCACCAAACCCAGCATAAGTGCGAACATCACAAAGGTGGCGACCAGATCCACGGCAATGACGTTCCAGACAATTTCCGGGTTCGAGCTGAACATAAGCGGACCGGGCTGGATCGAGTGAATTGTCAGTGCTCCGATCAGGATAGCATCCACTACACTTCCTGGAATTCCTAATGCCAGCAGGGGAATAAGGGCGCCACCAACACTTGCATTATTCGCAGCCTCGGAGGCGACTATGCCTTCTTCGGATCCGGTACCGAACTTTTCAGGCGTTTTCGATTGCAATCGCGCCACGAGATAGGAAAAGGCCGAAGCTACCGATGCTCCAACACCTGGCAGAATGCCGACCACCGTGCCGATGACGGATGAGCGCAGGATGTTGGGGAAAAACTTACGCAAGTCTTTCCATGACATGAAAAGGCCCTTGTTGGTATAGACCAGAGGCTCTGGCCGGGCTTTGACCGAAAGTACATCTGCGAAGATCTGGCTGACGGCAAAAACACCGATTAGAACAGGTAAAAGTTTGAAGCCGCCAATCAGGTCGTTCACGCCGAACATCAGTCGCATTTCACCGCCCGAAGGATCAATGCCGGGAAAGGTGACGAGCATGCCCAGGAACCCTGCAATCAGACCTTTCACCATATCCCCGCCCGTGACGGAGGCGATCAGGACCATCGCCATCATCACCAATGCGAAATAATCAAACGGCCCCAGTATCACTGCCAGTTCGGACAGTGGCTTTGTCAACAGTGCAAGCGCTAGCCAAGCGATAAGCGAACCCCAGAACGACGCGGCAATCCCTATCCCCAGTGCGCGGCCCGGTTGACCGGATTTTGCCAAGGGATAACCATCGATCGTTGTCATGACTGCGGCAGGCGATCCCGGCATCCGCAGTAAAGTGGCCGAGATTAAAGCCCCGGTGATGGACCCGACATACATCGCGACAAGCAGGCTGGTCGCGTGCAGTGGGCTCATGTGAAAGGTGATGGGGAGCGTCAATGCGATCAACATCGACCCGGTCAATCCCGGGATTGCGCCAACAATGATTCCGGAAAACACACCGATGAAAATCATCAGCATCTGGAAGGGTTCAAACGTGCCAAGCAGGGCGTCAAGCATCGGTCAAATCCCCGGCAAGCGGATTGTGAAGAAACCCGTCATCACATAGAAAAATCCAACCGACAGGCCGGTCGCAATGGCCAGGGCGATAATCCCATTGCGCAAGCTTAGCCCACCCAAAAGCAAGATGGTGACGAAAACAAAGGGAATGGTAATCGCGATGAAATGGCCAAGCTGCCATTGAAAGGCCAACAAATATCCAAGTAGCAGCACGAAAAAAATGGCAAGCGAATATGGACTTTCTACGCCTTCACGCTTGATGATGTCGACCGCGGCCTCTTCTTCAAGGTCAACGCCAGCTGCCGCTCGCAACGCGCCTCGGATCAGCACGGTCAGACATAAGAGACACAAAAGCCCCGAGACCATTTCAGGTGCTGCGCCGGGACCAAGCGGATCAAATGTGCCTGCGGGCAATCCCGTTGATGAAACAAGAAACGCGGTACTGACCACCAATAATCCGGCCGTAACCCAAGCCTCTAATGTTTGAAAATACTGCATAATATGCTGCCCTCATCTTCTGAAGGAGACTGCCATTCGTGGAATCTGCATTGAGGTTGTGGACCTGGCGTATCCCAATTACGCCAGGCCCATCGCAGTAGGGAGGAACCTACTTATTGGCAGCCCGCGCTGCCACATCCTTAATGGCACCCCACTGCCGATCCATCTCAGCCTGCAGCTCTTCTCCTGTCTGGAAGCTGCCGACCATGGCTTTTGAACCTAAAAAGTTTTGCATCCCTTCGTCGTCCAGCGAGGCTTTTACCATCGCGGCGAACCCGTCGATTGCCTCCTGAGGCGTGCCTTTGGGCGCGAGGTACCATCCGTCAACGCAAAACTCCAAATCATGGCCGAGTTCCTTGAAGGTTGGAAGGTCCGGAAAATTTGGATGCCGCTCTGATCCTGCATAGGCCAGCATCTGAACCGGCGAATCCGGGTCGGGCTTTCCATCAGCGCCGAGCGCAAAGTTTGATGCACCCGCTGCTGAGTACCCAGCTACGTGGACACGACCTCCCTTCATTTCCGGGAAAGTGCCAGCGTCACCACCCGTCTGGACAAAACGGAATTGAGCGCCATCCCTCAAATCCTGAACCATGATTCCGTATACATGATTAATCGCGCCGAGGTTGGCTCCATGCACCAGCGTATTGGGATCTGCTGTGGCCTTTTCCAGAAGTTCGTCAATCGAGTTTATTCCGGTGTCCTTATGTACAGATGTCGTTTGGCAGAACTGACCAAGACGGGCAACCGGCTCAAAATCCTTGTAACCAAAATCAATCTTGCCTGCACCTTCAAGTGTCATGATCGCGGTGTGCATC
>JBCCEP010000041.1:0-16374 GCA_039030215.1 Pseudomonadota bacterium | reverse complement strand
GTGAGAATGCGCGCGGACGAATACCGATCTGGATAGGCCCGGCTGCTTCTCCAGAGAGCGCTCCGTCGACCTCAAGGTTGAGCGTCTCGCCGTCCAGTTCCACCTCGGCTTGAGTCCCCTCGCATTTTACCAATTGCGCGTCGAGCAGGTTCATTTGTGGCGTTCCGATGAAACTCGCAACAAAGGCGTTCTCGGGCTTGGCAAAGACCTCGTGTGGCGTTCCAATCTGTTCAATTGCACCGTCACGCATGATCGTAATCCGATCGGCCATTGTCAGCGCCTCAAGCTGGTCATGGGTCACGATGACGGTCGGCTTCGAGAGGCCTTGCAAAACCTCCTTGATCTGCGCGCGCATGGTTTCACGCAGTTCCACATCCAACCTTGACAAGGGCTCATCGAACAGGAAACAGGCCGGTTCGCGGATAATTGCCCGCGCCACCGCAATCCGCTGCTTCTCGCCTTCGGCGACTTCGGCAGGGTAGCGATTCAGAATATGGGTAAGCTGCAGAATTTCTGCTGCTTCATTCACGCGCTTGTCCCGATCCTGTCTCGACAGGCGTTCGATCAGCAATGGGAAGGCCAGGTTCTCGGCGACGGTCAAGGCCGGGTAAAGCGCGTAGAATTGAAATACCATGGCGATATTTCGCTGTTCGGGTGTCAGCCTTGTCACCGAACTACCGCTGAACAAAACATCGCCTGCGCTTGGCGTTTCCAGACCTGCAATCATCCGCAAGGTCGTGGTCTTGCCGCAGCCGGACGGTCCAAGAAGACAGACCACCTCTCCGGAATCGACATACAGGTTGACGTCCCTGACAGCTGTAAACTGACCGAAGTTCTTCGATACGTCCTTGAGTTCGATGGTGGAATTCAGCGTTTTACCGTCCCGAAAGTTACGCCGCGCAGCAGCTGGTTTTGAAGGAAGAAGGTGACAAGGATCACCGGAATGAGAAACAGGGTCTCGATCGCGGCGAGCAGTCCCCACCGTACGCCGATATCGCCCCCGATTGTCTGGGACATGGCCACGGGAACGGTTCGCGTTTCAACGCCGGTCAACAGCAATGCAAACAGGAATTCGTTCCAGGTCAGGATCAGCCCGAAGACTGCGGTTGCCGCCAGACCGGCCAACACCTGCGGCAAGCAGATCTTGAAGAAAACCCGACGTTCCGACGAACCATCAATGCGGGCCGCATCTTCAACGTCTGGGGACAATTCATCGAAGAAGCTCTTCATCATCCAGATCGTGAAGGGCAGGTTGAACGCGGTATAGAGGAGTATGATGCCGGTATAGGTTCCCGACAGCCCTGTGACCCTGAACATCAGCATGACCGGGATGATGACAACGATGGCTGGCAGCATGCGTGTGGTCAGGATCACGAACAGATAGGTGTCGTTGCCCTTCAACGGATATCTGGAAAATCCGAAGGCGGCGAGCGTCCCGATCAGCAGTGCCAGCAGCACCGAAAATCCGGCTATATAGACAGAGTTGAAAAAGAAGCGATCAAATCCGGTGTCCTGCACAGCAGCACCAGCCGAAAACGATCGGGAGAAGACATCAACGAAATTATGAAAGGTCGCTTTGAAGGTCAGGTCTTCGGGAACCATGAATGCCATGAATTCCGGAAACAGCTTGACCGGAACTGCCAGCGCGTCGGTATGTTCCTTAAAGGCGGTGATGACGATAAACAGGACCGGGAAGAAGTAGATCAGACTGATGATCGCCGCCCATAGCGTCCTGCCCCAACCTGCCTGGTCAACTTCTCTGGCCTGGTCCTTGGCATTGAAGCGAAAAAACATCTCAACCCTCCTTCGCCCGGCGGTTGGCCAGATAGAGATATAGATTGGTCAGCACAATGACCGTGAACAAGAGGACATATGACAGGGATGCCGAGTAGGAAGTCTTGTTGAATTGGATAGCCTGTCGATAGACGTAAAGCGCGATCGTCTCCGTACTCTGGCCGCCATCGGTCAGAATGAAGACGACGTCAAACAGCTTGAACGCCTCGATCGTGCGGAACAAGAGTGCCAATAACAGCAGGCCCTTCACATAGGGAAAGGTAATAGACTGGAATCGGCGCCAAGCCGGCACCCGGTCGACCGAGGCAGCCTCATAGAGATATTTCGGCACACTCACCAGACCGGCAAGAACCAGCAACATCACAAAGGGCGCCCACATCCAGGCATCGGCAATGACAATCGCCGCGACAGCGCCCGCAGTCGATGAAATCAGGACATAGGGCTCATCAGTGAACAGATTGGCGATCTGGCTTACGAGGCCAAAAGTCGGATCATAGTAATATCTGAAAAAGGCACCGACCGCGACGTAGGACAACATCATCGGCGTCAGGACCAGAATGAGAAGATAGCGCCGTAGCGGAAACTGCTTTGAAAACAGAAGCGCCAGCAGGAAACCCACGACCATTTGCACGGTAACCGTGAGAACAACAAGCAAAGCCGTTGTCGTCAGACGATCCCATACGACCGGGTCGGTGACCAGTCGCTCATAGTTTCTCAGACCAACGAAAGACAGGGTCTGACGGTCGGCGCGATAGTTGTAAAATGACAATCCCAGCGACCAGAGCAGCGGGAAGATATTCATTACGACCAGCACGGCGATTGCCGGTGCGACGAGAAGACCGCCGGTGTAGCGCCCCCAGGCATTGACCACCGCCGTAACTGCCACAAGGGCGCAGGCTGCCGCTGTCAACCAAAGCGTTGCGATTACCGGCAAGACAAACGCCGAAATGGCGACTGCCACAACGCCGACAATTGATGCCAATAGCCAGTTGCTCCAACTCGGCGTGAATAGTCCCGATTTACTCATTGAGTTTTCTGTGATCTGCGATTTGAAATTAAATTCTTGATTGCGACGCGCCGGAAAACTCCGGCGCGCCATTTCTTTTGGGAAAAAACCCGACTATCGGATCAGATCAGCATCTTCCAATAACTGTTGCTGAAACTTGGCAATCGCATCAAGCGTCGTCTTGGCGTCCTGCTTGCCGGTGATTGCAAGGTCGTACTGCTCCTGCTGCTGCACCAGCAATTCGAAGAACTGCGGGACATGCCAAACGTCTTGTTGCCATTCCAATCCAGGTGCCCAAGTGCGGTTCCATGGACGATAGGTGACATATTTCGGATCGTTATACACCGACTTGATCGCGCTTTGCCCGCCGGCAGCGGCGAACTCGTGCTGAATTTCAGGCGACAGCCACCACTTCACGAAGTCGACGGCTTCCTTGATCTTGTCGTCTTCGGTCCAGGTCATGATGACAAATGGCTGACCACCAATATTGGACGTTCTGTTAATCGTACCGTCTGCCTGTTTGGTGCCTGGCATAGCGGCAAATACCACATCTCCAGCAACCTTGGACGTATCAGGATTGATTACGCTTTCGGCAAATCCGATCCACTGTACATTGAGCGCGGTTTTGCCCTCACGGAAAAGCTCATCGGTCTTGAAGATGTCCATGGAGCCTGTCTGGACCACTGGTGGCATGTATTTCAGCAAGCGCAAATAGTGTTCGAACGCTTTTACGGATGCATCCGAATTCACAACCCCTTCAGCCTGGCCATCCGGAATTTTGGTTTCATCCCAAATGCTACCGCCGCCCTGCCACAGAAAGCCGTTGATCTGCATGCTGGAGAAGTCATAACCCTTACCAGCCTGATAGGAGATGCCGTAAAAATCATCTTCGGCAGGCTCACCCATCAGCATGTCGCCTTTTTTGCGCTGGAAGAATTCACCGATTTTCTCGAACATGTCCCAATCCATGCCATCGAGTTCTTCAGGCGTGCATGGAAGCTTCTCGCCAAATTTCTCCTGGAAGCCTGCCTGCTCATCGGGATGACACAGCACGTCGCTACGTGCATATGTTATCAAAATGTCCGGCATTTGCGGGAAGCCGTAAATGTTGTCGGACTTGTAGGGATAAGTTGCGTAGGCCTGAAGCGGCGCAGGATGCATGTCATCAAGTGTCGCCTTCAACTCGGGATCGGCATCGATCAGATCATTCAGTTTCCTGTAGTATCCACCCTCGATGAATGCGCCCAGCCATTGGCTGTCGGACACCGCCATATTGTATTTCTGCTCGCCTGATGTCAGCGAAGCATTGAGGCGTGTGTAATAATCCGGCCAGGGAATGAAGTCGACCTCAAGCGTAACATTGTTGCCCGACGGGGCTTTATATTTCTCGTCGAACAGTCTCTTCATGATGCGCGTTGGCGGCCAGTCGGGAACCGCCATGTTTAGCGTTACATCCTCCGACCAGCTCGGGACTGTAAAGGACATGCCTATACACCCTGCCAGTGCCGTTGTTACCAACGATCTCGTTATAAGCTTCATTTTACCAATTCCTCCTTTTGGCCTTCTTCACTGAACTACATTCCCGCAGGCATGGCTGCGCCATCTGCCTTGCGAAACACGTGAACACTTTCTGCCGGAATAACCACCGGCAATTCGTGACCTGGTTGAACCCCCAATGCCCCTGCCTCCGACAGGACCATCCTCAAATTCTCACCTGCCGCATCGACGGAGACAACTGTAATGTCTCCCAACGGCTCCACCAGTTGCACTTTCATGTTGATGTGCGGCTCGGAATCCTGCGCCAATCTGATGTCAGACGGCCGGATGCCCATTACAACATCTTCACCACCTGACAGACCAAAGCGCCCGGTTGAAAGTTCGCCAAATGGCGTATCAAGTCCGTCGACTGCATTGCTTATCGAGGCATCCAGCAGGTTCATATGCGGCGAACCGATCTTTGCTGCGACATACAAGTTCCGCGGCGATTCATAGAGGTCATCGGGCGAGCCTTGCTGCACGACCGAACCTTCCTTCATGACCGCTATGTCCTCACCCATTGAAAGCGCTTCAAGCTCGTCGGGCGTGGCATAGATAATCGTCATGCCAAATTGGCGATGCAGGCGTTTTAGTTCGGCCCGCATGTCATGGCGCAGTTTCGCATCCAGGTTTGTAAGCGGCTCATCCAGCAGCAAAATATTCGGGCGCTGAATCAGGGCGCGCCCAAGCGCCACCCGCTGTTGCTCGCCACCCGACAATGTGGATGGTTGATTATCGGTCCGGTGTGACAAGGACAGCATTTCGACCGTCTCGCCAACCCGTTGCTTGATCTCGTTCGCCGGCAATCCGGCTTACTTGAGCGGATAGGCAAAGTTCTGGGCCACGGTAAGATGCGGGTATAGCGCAAATGACTGGAACACCATCGCCACGCCGCGTCCTCGGATTGGCGCTTCGGTGACATCTTGGCCATCGATCTCGATTTTACCGGCATCAATTTTTTCAAGTCCGGCTATTGCGCGAAGCGTTGTCGTTTTTCCGACCGAGCTTGGTCCAAACAGCACAAAAAACGTGCCGGTCGACACTTCAAAGGACAAATCGTTCAAAGCATTGACGGTGCCGAAGTGTTTGCTCACGCCGGTCAGGCTTACAGCAGTTTCGGGTCTGTCAGATAGGCTGCTGCCTTGCACCAATTTCCGCTCCTAAGCTGTCGCCGGTTCCCATTGGCCCGTCTCGGCCGATTTAAGTACCGCATCTGTAACAATGTCCGTTGCCAAGGCATCGCGGAATGTTGGCAGGGCCGGCTGGCTTTCTTCCAAACCGGTCAGGAAATCTGCAAACTGATGCACAAAACTATGCTCGTAACCAATCGCAAGGCCAGGAACCCACCATTTGTCCATGTAAGGCTGATCGCCATCTGTGACGTGGATTGACCGCCAGCCGCGAACGCGGCCCTCATCACCATGGTCGAAATAATCAAGGCGATGCAGGTCGTGGAGATCCCACATGATGGAGGCATGTTCGCCATTGATTTCGAGCGTATAGAGTGCCTTGTGTCCGCGGGCATACCTAGTCGCCTCGAAGCAGGCGAGCGAGCCATTCTGGAATCTCGCAAGGAACAGGCTGGCATCGTCGATACCAACTTTCTCGACATTGCCGGTCAGATTATGCATCCGCTCCTTGATGAAGGTTTCGGTCAATCCGGACACATTCTCGATGGGACCGTTCAGCCACATTGCCGTATCGATGCAATGGGCCAGCAGATCGCCGGTTACACCGCTTCCTGCCACACCGACATCAAGACGCCAAAGCCCGGCGCCACCCTGCGGAAGGTCCTCGGCAATCGTCCAATCCTGAAGAAATTTCGCCCGGTAATGAAAAATCCGGCCCAGTTTGCCTTCGTCGATGATCTGCTTTGCAAGGGTAACCGCCGGTATGCGGCGATAATTGTACCAGACCATGTTGGGAACGCCGGCCTTTTCGACTGCTGCCACCATTTCGCGGGATTCGTCTGCATTTCTTCCCAAGGGCTTTTCGCACATGATCATCTTACCGGCCTCGGCGGCAGCAATCGCGATATCCTTGTGCATGTCGTTGGGTGCCGCGATATCGATCAGGTCGATGTCATCGCGGTCGATCAGCGCCTGCCAGTCAGTTTCAACGGAAGAGTATCCCCAGCGCGCGGCATGCGCCTCTGCATTAGCCTTGTCGCGGCCGCACACGGCAACCAGTTCCGGCTCGTAGTCCGAGTCAAAGTAACGAGGCGCCTGAAGAAAGGCGTTGGAATGTGCCCGGCCCATAAATCCATAGCCGACCAATCCAATCCTGAGCTTTTTCTTCGCCATCTCAGGAACTCCAGCCATGGGCGTCTCGGACCTTGATCATGGCTGCAAGAATATCATTCCAGGTCTGTTGGTCTTCCAGAACAGCATTTGGGAACATGCAACCATCCCAACAGATGTGCCGCATTGCCTTGGTCGGCGTACCGTCCGGATTATTCAGCCAAAAGCCAGCATGCTTGACGATATCAAGCTTGCCATTGGGGTCGGTTGCCATGCAGTGCCGTCCCGTCTTGTCGTGGCTGCCACTGCCATGCACAGTGCCGTCATTCTGGGCAACATGAAAGTCGATCGTCGAGGGTCGAAGCGTGTCTGTGATTGTTCTTAGTGCTTCGTCAAGCGCCGCCTGATCGTCAAGTTGATCTGGTTTTATCAACTGATGCTCGGGCGCATTATATCCAAGCGCGTAGAGCATTGTGTGGGCTAAATCGGCTTGAAACCCAAGCACATCAGGACGATCCACTGCCTCGATCAACTCGGCCATGTGCTTCCAGGAGTGCATTCCGCCCCAGCAGATTTCGCCTTCGGCTGCAAGCTTTTCACCGTGATCGGCTGCGATGTCACATGCCTGACGGAAGGTCTCGGCCATCTTTGCGGTATTACCCGCTTCATCCTCGGCCCATTCGCCCACGCCGGTTGCCGTGTCGATACGGACCACGCCACCCTCACGGACACCCAGCTCGCTCAAACGTCCCATAATGCCGCATGACTTTCGAACCGCTTCGAGGAAAGCCTTACGCCCTTCGCCCTCGTCCATTGAGGATCCACCTCCAACCGGCGGCCAGACCGGAGCAACGGCGGATCCGATCATCAATCCGCGACCGCCGACATTGTCTGCGAGCGCTTTTATTCCATCGTCGTCTATGTCGATTGGTGTGTGGGGTAATGAAAGGAAAATATCCACCCCATCGAATTTTTGTCCGTCCACTTCTGCCGCGGCAGTCATGTCGAGCATTTTGTTCAGATCTATTGGTGGTTCAGAATCATCGCCTTTACCGACTAAACCTGGCCACATGGCGTTGTGGATCTTTGGAAACTCTTTTGCAAGCGCCACTGCTTTCCTCCCAGAGAACAATAAGCATGTACGACAGCATAGCCGCCGTTTCGCAAACTGCAATCAATTGCGCTGACAAAAGGGCGGTAAACTGATATATTAGTATAAACATACCAATCCAGGAACAACAAGTGTCGAATCCTTGAAAACAAAGCCTTCGAAAAAAACCATCGCTCTTGATGCCGAATGGAAGTTCGACCAGATCGACCGGACACTACCCTTGCGCGATCAGATTTATTCGATGATCCGCTCCATGATACTCACCGGCGCCCTGCCACCTGGTGGCTCACTGGAAGAGAAAGTCATTGCAGCGCGCCTTGGCGTGTCGCGAACACCGGTACGCGAGGCTGTTCAAAGACTTGGCGACGAACAGTTAATTGAAATCAAGCCTCAGTCCGGCACACGTGTGGCCTATATTTTGCAGACCCAGGTTCACCAGGCTTTCATCATACGCAGAGCCCTGGAAAGTGAAACGGTCGAAGCCGCGGCAAACAACATTACTCCGGAAGATGCAACCAGGCTTGAAGGAAATTATCTGCAACACGAGCTGGCGATAAATCGTGGCCAATTTGTCGATGCAATCAAACTCGACGACGAATTCCACCAGACTATCGCCCGTATCGCAAATCTGCCTTTGCTTTGGCGCGCTATCACGATTTTCAAGGCCCAGCTGGATCGCTGCCGCCACCAGACAGTTTCAAGGCAAGGCCGGGGACAAATGACTTTGCAACAGCACAAGGCAGTTCTGGACGCGCTAAAGGATGGTGACGCAAAATCAGCCAGAAAAGCGATGCAAAATCATCTTGATGAGACCTATAAGGACATTCAGGCATTTCTGGAAATGGGTAAAGAAAACAATACGGCTGAATCTTCGCACCGATCATCACCGTAGCCGATTGCGACCAACCAACCGGCACAATGTCTTCAAATCGACAGCTTCACGTCATGAAGGTCGACAGCAACCAGCCGGACGCGGCGGAAACAATCAAGACACGACCGATCGACCAGTGGAACCTCAGCAGCAACAAGCCGCAAAGTGCAGCCAAAATGACCACCCGCCAATCGAGCGTTGCGATGTCGGGTTGAAGAACGTTCAGCGGACCAATCGACGAAACGGCGATCGTGCCAAAAAAGACATGCAGGGCAAACCAGATGGAAAGGTTCAAGATCACGCCTACAACTGCAGCCGTAATAGCCGACAGCGCGCCGTTCAGACGTGGCTGATTGCAGATCCAGTCTATGTAAGGTGCGCCGGCGAATATCCACAGGAAGCACGGTACGAAGGTCACCCAGAGGGTCACGAACGCGCCAGCAAATGCCAACGGTAGCCCGCCTTCCCGAAAAGCAGCAAGAAAGCCGACAAACTCGGTTACCAGGATCAACGGACCCGGCGTGGTTTCTGCCAATCCCAGCCCATCCATCATTTCACCTGCGGTCAGCCAGCCATAATTAGCGACCACGTCCTGCCCCATATAGGCCAGCACTGCATATGCGCCGCCGAAGGTTACAACGGCCAGTTTCGAGAAGAACCAGCCGATATCAGTGAGAATGGGTTGGCCGGAAAACTGACTGATCAAGAGTATCGGCACCCACCAAATCGCCAGCCAAATGACGACCTTTGTCAGTGTCTGCATTCCGGACACAGAAATTTTCTCAGATTGTTGAATCGTTTCCTGCTGCTCTGCACCAAAAAAGAAGCCGAACAGCCCAGCTATCAGAACGATCAAGGGATAGGGAAGCGAGAAAAAGAAAATCCCGATGAAGGCAAAAGCTGCAATCGCCCAGTGCATGTTTTGCTTCAACGCTTTCTTGGAGACCCGAAGCAGCGCCTCGACCACAATTACCAGGACTGCGGCCTTTACACCCAGAAACAGAGTTCCGACCAGGGTGGTTTCACCAAACAAAGAATAAAGCGTGGCAAGGGCCAGAATGACAACAGCACCAGGCAGGACGAACAATAGTCCGGCGATCAAGCCGCCGACCAGCCCATGCAGCCGCCAGCCGGCAAATGTCGCAAGTTGCATCGCTTCGGGACCGGGCAACAGCATGCAAAAACTCAGCGCATTCAGAAACTGTTTTTCATTCAACCAACGAGTCTCATCAACCAGAAACCGATGCATTAATGAGATCTGTGCCGCCGGACCACCAAAGGACAAGAGACCAATTTTTGCGAAAATATTGAACGTCTCGCCAAGCGAAGGTGTCTGGTTCTGTTCGGTTTTGGGTTGGGTTTCGACTGACATCGCATCACTGCCTGGCTGTACTGGTTGGCCAGTCATGCCCTTCATCTACGGCGTCCCGCGACCAACGGTAAAGTGCATCATATAAACCGAGCCCGGCTTTGAGTTGTTCCAAATCATCGCGGTACATGCGTGACAATCCCAGTGATGCGGCCAGAAGACCTGCTGCCTGCGGGGCAAGATCGAGTCGGTTGGTATCGGCTCCCCGGATAATGCGAGCCAATCGATCGAGCGAATCGGATTGCAATTCAAACTCTTCGATCATTGTGTCAAACGTACAACGGTCACCGCGATGGGTCCAAAAAACGTCCTCCACATCAAACGGTATCGCGTCGAATTTTTCGGCAACCGCCAATACTTGTGAAGGTGCTACAAACAGAAATTGAGCGGTCGGATCGACAAAACGACGAATAAGCCAGGGGCAGGCAATCCGGTCGATCTTGGGGCGATGACGTGTTACCCAGACGGTGCGGCCTTCCCGGTTTGGCTGCGGGATCTTTTCAGCCGGGATCAGGGGCAGCTTTGCCTCCTGCCAAGCGAGAATTCCACCTTCCAGGCACTCGGCTGCGACGTCGTGATCCCGCAATATTGCAGCAGCTCCCTCGCTCAGCTTCAGACCTTTCTGGCATACAACCACGACTTTCTTGCCGGAAAGACGTGGCACCAGAGCGGTGATGTCAGAATAGGGATGACGAAAGGATGCAGGGATCAGTCGCGGATTGAGGGCAAAGTCCTCATCGATACAAATGTCGACAATGAGCGGTGCTCCCGGCAGGCCAATCAGGCGGGAAAGTTGTGCTACGGAAATCTGGTTTGGAGACGTCATGCGTCCACCCTCCTTCATTGATTGAGGTGATCAGGACGCGAATTTCGGCTGGCGCCTCACGGGGTACTCGCAGACCCCATGCTTCTCCATACTCGTGATTGCAGACTGATGTCAACGTCGAGCCTGACTGGGGATCGGACGCAGAAGAAATCCGTGTCAAATACTCTTGATCAGCTGGTTCGCCGTGAATGCTGCTTCCATGAGCATGTTTTTTGACGTCCGGAACTGCACCGATTTGGTTTCGGTCAATGGAAGCGGAAGGCTGTCTTCGCTGCCCCCATCGAGCAGTTCTGCCATGGATCGTCCAAACACAGTTCCCGGACCAATCCCGCGGCCATTATATCCGATTGGGGTGTACAATCCCTGGGCAAGTTTGTGGATTCTCGGCAGATGGTCTGGTGTCATTGCGATCTGGCCGTGCCAGGCAGCCTCTATCTCCAATTCACCAAGATCGGGAAACAGGCGATTGAGCATTTTTCTGGCCCATCTCTGGGACAAACCTTGTCTTCCACCGATCACCGATCCCATTGAGCCGATGATCAACCGATTTTGGGCGTCGCGCCGGACAGAGCTCATTATCGATGCCGTATCCCAAACGCCCTGCCTCTCCGGCAGGATGGTCAACCCCCGTTCTTGCAAGGGAACCGTGGCAAGCTGGAAATAATTGATCAGAGTGTAGGTCTTGTTCAGACCCGGCCATAACTCATCACTATAGGCATTGGTTGCCAGGATTACTGAATTTGACGTCAGGGTGCCTGTGCCTGTTTCAATCTTCCAGGAATCTCCTTCCCGTGTAAGACTTCGAGCCATCGCATCGGTACTGATCCTGGCGCCTGCAGCAACCGCAGCGCGCGCCAATCCTCTGGCATACCCCATAGGGTTAATGGTCCCTGCCCGCAGGTCGAGCAAACCGCCATGAAAAACGGCTGTACCAATCAATCTAGCTGTTTCGTCCTTTGAAAGAAGCTCTACCGGCGCGCCCAATTGCTGCCAGGCGCGGGCCCTGGCCGCAAGTTCGTCCATCGATCTGGCGGAGTGCGCGCCATGTATGGTGCCGGCGCGTACTGCTTCACATTGTATTTGGTATTTCTCGATTAACGAAAACACATATTCGGGGGCTTTGCCGAGCAGTTCCAGCAAGGCCGTGCCGCGGTCTTCACCAAGCTGTGCCTTTATATCAGCCGGTGGCAACCAAAGGCCGGCATTGACCAAACCTCCATTTCTGCCTGAGCCCCCATAGCCAATTTTTTGTGCCTCCAGGACGTGACAGTCGATACCTTTTTCGGCGCAATGCAGTGCAGTCGAAAGACCCGTATATCCACCACCAATGATTGCGACATCGGTAGTGCTGTCGCCGGGCAATTCCGCTTGATAATTCTGCTCTGCAGCTGACATGTCCCAAAGGGATATTTTTGATCCGGCTACCATTTGCTCCAAGAATCCGTGATCGGTAGATGTACAATTCAATTATTTCCAAGACTATGAGCAAACGGAAATGATAAAAAGAGCTTGATCTGTGGTATTCAACCAAAGATCGTTGAAGGCCGCATTACCATAAAGAATTTTCACGAATTGCCGCCTCATACCACTCGATAATCTGTTGCCTTTCCTGTGGTTCGAGAAACGTCACATTGGCTGGCGGCATGGCATTACTCCTGCCAGCCTGCAGGTAAATCTCCCTGGCCTGGCCTGCAATGTCAGCATCCGTTTCCAATAATACGCCGTTGGGAGGAGCAATGATGCCTTCCCAATACGGTTCGCGCGCGTGGCACATGGCACACCTGCCCTGCACGGTATCCCTTACCATCTCAAACCCCTGCGCATCGGCAAACAATTGCTGATGTCTGGTGAGGGCTACATCTTCATAGTCCAAAGGGACGGTTTTGGGGACTGTCGATAACCAGATGATAATCAGGAACAGGATTGCCGATGCAAGCCAGGTCCAGTTCGGGGTTCCGGTGCGTGCGTGAACCGAATTGAAATAATGCCTGATCAGCACGCCAATCAGGAAAATCAGCGAGGCAATGAGCCAGCTATATTGTGTGGCAAACGCCAAGGGATAATGGTTCGACAACATCAGGAAAATGACAGGCAGCGTCAGATAGTTGTTATGGGTGGAACGCTGCTTGGCCTGCAGGCCCAGTGCGGGATCGGGGGACCGGCCAGCCTTCAGGTCCGCAACGACGATTTTCTGATTTGGGATGATGATCAAGAATACATTGGCGGACATGATCGTTGCGGTGAAGGCGCCGAGATGTAGAAAGGCTGCCCTGCCCGTGAAGACCTGGGTATAACCCCAGGCCATGGCCACGAGGACAAAAAACAGCAATATCATCAACCGGTTGTTGTCTTCGCCGAACTTACTCTTGCACAGGAAGTCATAGGCGACCCAGCCGAATCCGATGGATGCCAGAGAAATCAGGATCCCGGTCAGGGGCGAAATGTCGAGCACATTGGGATCGACCAGATAGAGATCGGCGCCGGCATAATAGATGATCGCCAGAAGGGCGAAGCCTGACAGCCAGGTCGCATAGCTTTCCCATTTGAACCAGGTCAGATGTTCAGGCATTTGCGCCGGAGCAACCATATACTTCTGAATATGATAAAAGCCCCCGCCATGGACCTGCCACTCCTCGCCGCTCGCGCCTTCCGGCAGCGGACGATCCTTTCTCAGGCCCAGATCAAGGGCAATGAAATAGAAGGAAGACCCGATCCAGGCGATTGCGGTAATCACATGCAGCCAACGGACACCAAAGGACAACCAGTCCCAGAATACTGCAAATTCATACATGCAGGTCTCCGGCGCATTCCATAATTGCAGAAAATTGGGCGTCTTGATTCATCTGGGACTCAACTGCCGCGATAGGTCGAGAAGCTGAATGGCGAAGCAAGCAGCGGCACGTGGTAGTGTTCATTTGGGTCATCAATACCAAAACGTATCGGGACAATGTCAACAAATGGAACCCGAGAGGCCGGCACAAGGTCGGCAAAGTAATCGCCCATTGCGAAGACCATTTCATAGATTCCGGATTCAAAGGCATTCCCCGCCAGCATGGGCTTGTCGGTGCGACCGTCGGAATTGGTAACAGCCTCAGCCAGCTTGGTTCTCTTGTCCCCTTCCAGCCGATAAAGCGATACGACGACGCCTGATGCCGGACATCCGCGCGCAGTATCCAGAATATGGGTCGTCAAGAATCCCTCAGCTTTTGTCATAGTAAGCATTCCCCGACATTGCGATATGCAATCATATCGATCAAACTCCGCTATACCAGTCCCGAATGTCAAATTGCGATGGCTGCGCTGAAAGGTTTATTCTAGACTTCAAAACCGCTAGTGCACACAGAGCAAATCAAACAAGAGAAACGCCTTGCCGACACGCTATCCAAGAGACCTGACCGGGTATGGCGCCCATCCTCCTGACCCCGCCTGGCCGGGGAAGGCGGCCATCGCGGTGCAATTTGTCATCAATTACGAGGAAGGCGGGGAAAACAACATTCTTCACGGCGATGAAGGGTCCGAGGCCTTTCTTTCAGAAATCGTCGGTGCGGCAGCCTGGCCGGGGCAGCGGCATTGGAACATGGAAACCATATACGAATATGGCGCCAGAGCCGGATTCTGGCGGCTCTACCGATTGTTTACCGGCGCGGACATCCCGGTCACCGTCTATGGCGTAGCAACGGCGCTGGCCCGCTCGCCTGGCCAGGTGGAAGCCATGCACGCGGCAGGTTGGGAAATTGCTTCCCATGGCATGAAATGGATCGAATACAAGGATTACACCCGCGAACAGGAAATGGCGGAGATGGAGGCAACCATCAGACTTCATGAGGCGGTGACAGGAACCCGGCCGCGCGGGTGGTATACCGGTCGGTGTTCAATGAACACGCTGGATCTTGTGACCGAAGAAGGAGGCTTTGCCTATGCCTCCGATTCCTACAGCGACGACCTTCCCTATTGGCATGAACATGACGGCCGCAGCCAATTGGTCATCCCCTATACGCTGGACAATAATGACATGCGCTTTGCCACGCCGCAGGGATTTAACAGCGGCGACCAGTTCTTTGCCTATCTGAAGGACAGCTTTGATACACTTTACGAGGAAGGTCAGGCGGGTAGCCCGAAAATGATGAATATTGGCCTGCACTGTCGTCTGGCTGGAAGGCCCGGCAGGACAGCGGCGCTTAAACGCTTTGTCGAATATGCCCAGAGCCATGACAGAGTGTGGTTTGCCAGGCGCATTGATATTGCCGAACATTGGCACAGAACCCATCCGCCAAAGACCGGCCTGCTTAAACCCTCAAAGATGGTTCGCGATGATTTCGTCGAGCGATTTGGCGGCGTATTCGAGCATTCGGAATGGATCGCCCATCGCGCATTCGATACCGAGTTGGGGCCTGCCCATGACAGTGCCTGCGGAATTCACAACGCGCTCGCGCAGCAGTTCAGAATGGCTGAACATGACGAACGGCTGGGTGTATTGACCGCACATCCAGATTTGGCAGGGAAACTGGCAGAAGCAAAGCGACTAACGAAAGAGTCCGAGAACGAGCAGGCAGGTGCCGGGCTTGATGCCCTGACCGATGACGAGCGGAAGGAATTCACGGAGCTGAATGAAAAATACAGTAAGAAATTCGGTTTTCCGTTCATCATCGCCGTGAAGGGGCTTAACAAGCCGCAAATCCTGGAGGCATTTCGGAAGCGTATCGGAAACGATGCCGAGATGGAATTCGAGACCGCATGCCAGCAGGTCGAACGGATCGCCCGATTGCGGCTAGATGCAATATTTGATGGGGCTGAATGATGAAACCGCCAATCTACCAAACGCCCCCCGGGGGCCTGCCTGGTCAAGATGAGCCGTTAAGCGGCAAAGCGATCTTTACCGAAGCCTATGCGGTCATTCCACATGGTGTGTTGCGCGACATCGTGACAAGCAAGTTGCCGCATTGGCACGAGACCAGGCTCTGGATCATTGCAAGGCCAATGACCGGATTTGCGGAAACGTTCTCGCAATACATCATGGAAGTTGGCCCGGGCGGCGGTAGCGAAAATCCCGAACCGGACGAGAATGCCGAAGCGGTTTTGTTTGTGCTGGATGGGGCGCTATCGCTTTCCCTCGGCGGAGAGGACCACGACTTGTCGCCGGGTGGGTTTGCCTACATTCCTCCGGGGAAAAACTGGGCTGTCGCAAACAATGCCAAGGAGACAGCCAGTTTCCATTGGATCCGAAAAAAATACCGCCATGTCGAAGGTGTTGGCGTTCCGGAGGCGGTTATCGGCAATGAGAATGATCTCGAGGCGATCCCCATGGCCGGTTCAGAAGGTCGGTGGTCGACCAAGAGGTTCCTGGACCCTGATGACATACGCTTTGACATGCATGTCAATATCGTGTCGCTCGAACCGGGCGCCTGCATTCCCTTTCTGGAAACGCATGTGATGGAACATGGTCTCTATGTACTTGAAGGAAAAGGCGTTTACCGGCTCAACAGAGATTGGGTGGAGGTGGAGGCCGGCGACTTCATGTGGCTACTCGCCTTCTGCCCGCAGGCCTGTTATGCCGGTGGGCCGGGTCGTTTTAGTTAACAGCTTTAAAAAGAAGAGAACCCTCACGCGGAACACAGCCAGCC
>JBCCEP010000040.1:0-16480 GCA_039030215.1 Pseudomonadota bacterium | reverse complement strand
CCGGCTGTCTCTGGACGATTTCGGAACAGGCTATTCCTCCCTGTCCCAGTTGAACAATTTCCCCTTCGATCAGGTCAAGATCGATGGCGTGTTTGTTTCCGACCTCGAGGATCGTGAATCCAGTCGCACGCTAATCGAGGCCATCCTGAGCATGGCTCAGGCCCTGAATCTGGATACCGTCGCCGAACATGTCGGTAACGAATACCAGGCCGCTTTCCTCAGGGACCGCGGATGCAGGAAATTCCAGGGCTATCACTTCCATGAGCCTATGGGTGAACTGGCATTGCATGAAGTGGTCAAAGCGAGAGGAAAACAAGGTAACTTGCCGACCGCAATCGGATCGTAACGGATTTCCGCCCGGCTTCGGAAATCCTCAACGAACAATTGTCAGGCGTTCGGCCGCCCTTGTGATCGCCGTATAGAGCCAGCGGGTACGATGTTCGCGAAACGCGAAACTCTCGTCGAACAATACGATCTCATCCCATTGCGAGCCCTGCGCCTTGTGAACGGTCAAGGCATAGCCATAGTCAAAGTCGTCATGGCGTCTTTTGGTTTGCCAGGGAATTTCCTTTTCCGGCTCTTCAAAAACGGATTTCAGTAATTTGACCTTTGCATTGGCGCGTTCAATGCCCTCATCTTCGGAACGCACCAGCAAGCTGATTGCGGGTTTGGTGGTACGAGGAGCACTCACGACCTGCCATAGCGACCCATTGAGCAGCCCCTTTGCGGTATCGTTTCTGAGACAGACAAGCTTGTCGCCTGCTGCCGGCAGCATTCCATCAAAACCCTTCAATTCCCGGAGACGCGAATTGTAACGCCGCCGTGTCCGGTTGGTCCCAACCAGAACCTGGTTGGCATCGAGTACCAGATCGCTGTCAACCTCGTGTTTTGAGATTACCTTCGCCGTTGAACCATAGTCGCCATACATGAACTCACGCCCCTCCCGCACCATCAGCGCCAGATCGACGATCGGATTGTCCCGGGCCTGGCGGTGAACTTCTTCGAGCAGGATATCGGGCTCATGCTCGGTAAAAAATCCACCGCCGGAAATTGGCGGCAATTGCCCCGGGTCGCCTAGAACCAAGATCGGCGTACCGAAGGACAAAAGATCCCGGCCTAGCGCCTCATCAACCATCGAACATTCATCGATGATGATCAGTTTTGCCTTTGCGACAGGACTTTGCCGGTTAAGCGAGAATGTCGGCGCGATCGAAGTCTTGCCCGTCTCCTCGTCTTCGACCGTTTCCTCACCACGCGGCCGGTAGATCAGGGAGTGAATTGTCGAAGCGCCCCTCGCACCTCTTGAACGCAACACCTGGGCTGCCTTTCCGGTAAAGGCCGCAAACAACACATCCCCGTCAACACCCTCGGCAATATGCCGTGCAAGTGTCGTCTTCCCGCTGCCGGCATAGCCAAACAGGCGAAAAATCTGTCGGTCACCGGCCTTCAGCCAGCGGTTCACAGCGACAAGCGCCTGATCCTGTTCGGGAGAAAATTCCATGACGCTTACTGGCACGATTCATTTCCGGCGTGAACGGCAATAAACTCAACAGAGGTAGAAAGGAAATTTCAGTTCGACTATCGCAACATCGGCCACAAGGACGCGACAAGCATGACCGCCATGGTGTAATTGAAAACCCTCAAGATCTTGGGGTCGGAAAGCCATCTGCGCATTCCGGTTCCCATGGCGCACCAAACCGACACGCAGGGCAGATTTATGATCATGAATACGAAGGCGACGAGCAATACGCTGAACCAATAGCGGTCCTCAAGCGTGTAGATCGCCATTGCCGAAACTGCCATGACCCAGGCTTTCGGATTTACCCATTGAAATGCTGCCGCCTGGAAAAAAGTCAGTGGTTTACCACTCGCCTCACGTGCCTCGATCGGACCTGAGACCGCAATTCTCCACGCCAGATAGATCAGATAGGCGGCACCGGCAAACTTCACCGCCGTGAAGGCAGCCGGTGCAGAAATCAGCAACTGGCCAAGCCCCGCACCAACGCATAGCAACAGAAACCCAAAGCCAATCGCAATTCCCAACATGTGCGGAATGGTCGGCTGAAAGCCATAGTTTACGCCTGACGCCAGCAACATGAGATTGTTCGGACCCGGCGTAATCGAAGAGACAAAGGAATAGACGCAAAGCGCTATGAACAACTCGGCAGACAAGGGGCCTCCAAAATAGGTCAGTAATCATGACCTATTTCATCCTACCATGTGCAAATTTGATCCGGCAACCTGTAAATTGTTTCAGACTTCAGCCCATCAATTTGGTAGGGAGTTATCCGGGTTGCGGTGATATCCGGGGCCAATCGTCAGCGGTTCATCCGGCACGATTGTGCTGTCTATGCTGCTCTTGAAATGTCTGACCTGTTTTTCGATCAGCGTACGTCCGGAATAATCATACAGGCTGATCACCACCTCATAAGGTACATCTGCCTTGACACCGCGAACACCCGGCGAGCGCAGGGAATAATTGGTGGTACGAGCGTTTACCCGGACCTGTTCGATGAAAGGTTTTCCGCCAGCCGGGTCTTCAAATCGCGCCTCGATGATCGACCCGACCTCAAGCGGTTTCTGAACCTTGATCGAGAATCCGTAAAACGCCTCCGAAACACGGTAATTGAATATGAACCCACCGCCGGTGACCACCAGATAGGGTTTGTCTGCAGGATCTTCGCCCGTAATCCAGCCATAGGCGATAAGCACCAAGGCCAACGCCGACAGGGTGGCTGCCACCCTGAAAAAAGTAAAACTGGCAATGACGCGCTTCAGCATTGGAATTTGCCAATCTCGGACTAAATAACAATCTCTACAATAAAGCATCTATACGGCACTCCCACCAACGGCAGTCAATCTGGAGAAGACATATGGATACATTGTCGGGTAAAACCGCACTGGTTACCGGCGCCAGTCGGGGAATAGGTGAAGCTGCAGCGCGCCATTTGGGCGAACTGGGCGTCAATGTCGTCCTGACTGCGCGCACCGCAAGCGACATCGAGAAAATTGCGGGCGAAATCAACGAAAGTGGCGGTAAGGCGATCGCGATAAAATGCGACGTCTCAAATTATAATGACGTCCTTCATACGGTTGAAAAATGCGTCGAAACCTTCGGCACACTGGATATCCTGGTCAACAATGCCGGTGTGGTTGAACCGATTGCCAGGATCACCGATTCCGATCCCGTCACCTGGGGTCACGTCATCGATATCAACGTCAAGGGTGTCTATCACGGCATCAGGGCGGCAGCTCCGGTCATGGAAAAGCAGGGCTCCGGCGTCATCATCAATATCAGTTCAGGCGCGGCAACGAGCGCGTTGGAAGGCTGGAGCCAATATTGCTCCAGCAAGGCAGCCGCATTATCACTAACCAAGTGTACCCAACTTGAACTTTCGCCGGGCGGCATTCGTGTCGTCGGGCTCAGCCCCGGAACCGTGGCAACGCAGATGCAGATTGATATCAAGGCGTCCGGCATCAATCCGGTAAGCAGATTGCACCCCTCGGTTCATATCTCGCCATTATGGGTTGCCAAGGCAATTGCATTCCTGGCTACCGACGACGCGAGTGAATTCGATGGTGGCGACTTTTCCCTGCGTGACGAGGAAAACCGCGCGCGGGTAGGTGTTGGTTAAGTAGCCGTGCCGGCATTGGATTTGCCAATCGCTAACTGGCGATTGTGATATCGGGACAACATTTATCGATGATATTTGCGGGAGTTGCGACGCCGTTAGCGCCATCTTTGCATAACTTTTTGAAGCTGCATTCACATTCCAGTTGGCCCGCGCCCGACCGCAGCTACACCGGTACGGCAGACTTCCACGAGACCCAGCGGTTCCATGATCGCGATAAACTGCTCAATCTTTGAAATCCTGCCGGTAATCTCGAAAGTGAAGTGTTCGGTGGAAGCATCAATCACCTGCGCCCGGAATGCATCTGCCAACCGCATCGCTTCAACCCGGTCATTGCCCTTGCCGGCAACTTTCACCAGCGCAAGCTCACGTTCCAGCGGCTTGTCATAGCCACGCTCCTCCGAAAGCAGCGTCAGGTCGACAACCCGATGCACCGGCACGGTGCGCTCAAGCTGCTTTTTGATCTGCTCAAGAACATGTTCCGTCCCCGAAGAAACAATGGTTATCCTCGACAGGTGTTTTTCGTGACTGGTTTCTGAGACCGTCAGACTTTCAATGTTGTATCCGCGACCGGAAAACAGGCCAATCACCCGCGCCAGTACACCTGGCTGGTTGTCGACCAGCACGGATAGCAAATGTTGCCTTGGCCTCTCGGTTTCCTTGACGATGAAATAGGCAGAACCGGTTCCAGTTTTATGAGCATTCATTTTTGTTTTTCCTTGTCCAACCGGTTCACACCAATTGTTTGCCTTTTTCGTCGATTGCCGTGGCAACCGCCTCGTCGGACGCATCCTCCGGCAACAGCATTTCATTATGCGCCTTGCCCGATGGGATCATCGGGAAGCAATTGGCGAGATTTGCAACGCGGCAATCAAAGATCACCGGCTTGTCAACCTCGATCATCTCCATGATTGCATCGTCAAGTTCGCCGGGCTTCTCCGCCCGGATACCAACCGCGCCGTAGGCTTCAGCCAGCTTGACAAAATCTGGCAAGGCCTCGGTATAGGAATGCGATAGCCGATTGCCATGCAACAATTGCTGCCATTGGCGCACCATGCCCATATATTGATTGTTCATGATGAATATCTTTATCGGCGCCTCAAACTGCGTTGCGCATGACATTTCCTGCATGTTCATCAAGACCGAGGCATCACCGGCAATATCGATGACAAGCGCGTCCGGATGGGCGATCTGCACGCCCAAAGCAGCCGGAAGGCCATAGCCCATCGTACCCAGTCCGCCCGATGTCATCCAACGGTTTGGCTCATCAAACTGGTAGAACTGGGCCGCCCACATCTGGTGCTGTCCGACCTCGGTCGTGATATAGGCATCTCGGTCCTTGGTCAGTTCATACAACCGCTCGATTGCATATTGCGGCATGATCACGTCTTTGGAAATCTTGTAGTCGAGACATTTGCGGTCGCGCCATTCACCGATTTGAGCCCACCATGCATCCATTGCGGCCTTGTCGGGCTTTGTGGCATGGGCTCGCCACAACCGGACCATGTCTTCCAGAACGTGTGCAACATCGCCGATGATTGGCACATCAACGCGCACATTCTTGTTGATCGAGGATGGATCAATATCAATATGAATCTTCTTGGAATTGGGAGAAAATCCATCAATCCGCCCGGTTATTCGATCGTCAAACCTCGCGCCGATGCACACCATGACATCGCAATCATGCATCGCCCAGTTTGCTTCATAGGTTCCATGCATGCCCAACATGCCGAGCCAATTGTCACCGGACGCCGGATAGGCACCCAGCCCCATCAGCGTGGAGGTGATCGGAAAATTCGTGATGCTTACCAGTTCACGCAGCAAATGACTTGCTTCCTTGCCCGAATTGATGACACCGCCACCGGAATAGATGATGGGTTTCCTGGCATTCGCCATCAGCTCAACTGCTTCCTGGATCTGGTTCAACTCACCATTGACCCGTGGAACATAGCTGGTGTGCTTGAATTGGCTCTTGGGTATGTAGGTACCCATTGCGAACTGCACGTCCTTGGGAATATCGATAAGAACCGGACCTGGCCGCCCATTCGTCGCAACATAAAATGCCTCATGGATAACCAGCGGAAGCTCCTCGACGCTTCGAACCAGCCAATTATGCTTGGTACAAGGTCGGGTGATACCGACAGTATCAGCTTCCTGGAAGGCATCCGAACCGATGAGTGGGGTCGGCACCTGACCCGTCAGGCAGACTAGCGGGACGGAATCCATCAACGCATCCTGGAGAGCTGTGACCATGTTCGTGGCGCCGGGACCTGACGTAACCAGCACGACGCCGGGTTTGCCGGTCGACCTGGCATAACCTTCTGCAGCATGTCCTGCTCCTTGCTCGTGACGAACAAGAATGTGCCGGATCTCTTCCTGCTGGAATATTTCGTCATAGATTGGAAGGACTGCTCCGCCCGGATATCCAAAGACAGTATCAACACTATTTTCTGCCAATGCACGGATAACCATCTCGGCTCCGCTCATTTCCTGTTTCTCACTCATCGTCCTGTTCCTGCTTTCCGGTCCCAACCGGGTTTGTTGTTGGAGTTCTTAACCTGAACCCGCGACTTGGCCAATAAAAAAGGCCCCTTTCGGAGCCTTGTTGCGCACACGCTGCTTAATGCGGCGGACCTATCGTCCCGCCACGCGTGTACGCATACCTACCACAAGAATTTTCTTCGTCATTTCACCTGTCCTGTAACGCGGCGACCTTAACGGCGGACTTTCGCAACGTCAACCACCTATTGGAATGTTGTGTCTGTCTGCAATTTTCCTTTATGCCGCGACACGATTTCTTCCGTTACGCTTGGCTTCATACAGTTTGCGATCCGCAGCCGTGAAGAGATCTTCGCCATGCTGTTCGCCATTTGCATTGGTGGCAACGCCGATTGAAACGGTCGGTCGTAGTATCACATTGCCGATATCCACCCGCAATTCCTGGATGGCTTCGCGATACCGCTCCGCCACCTTCAGCAGCCGTTCCTCCGTGACATAGGGGGTTAGAACGGCAAACTCTTCTCCGCCAATACGGGCGATAACATCATGCTCACGGGTAATCGCCTTCAGCCGAAGGGAAATTTCCTTGAGCAGCAAATCACCGGCATCATGACCGTGGTTGTCATTGACCGATTTGAAATGATCCAGATCCAGAACCAGCAGGCCCAATTGACTGCCTATCGAATTGAACTCTGAGAGATAGCTCTCGAGCGCTTGTTCGAAATAACGGCGATTATGCAAACCGGTCAGCGGATCGGTGGATGCCTGCTTTTCAAAGGAATCTGCGCGCACACTGATATCGGCCTGTTCTTTCCGGTAATGCCTGAACATCGGTATGATCAGGCCCAGATAGACCATCAGCGCCGAAGCAAGCAGGCCAAACGCATATAGCAGTTTCTTTATTGTCCTGGCGCTGGCATCACCAACCGGAAGCGTGATCTCGCGGATACCGATCACATCACCCTTTTTGTAACTGGAGAAACCAAGAACCTCGCACTGGCTGCAATCACGAAACGCTCGCAAGGGCTGGGCCATGCGAATGAAACTCGCACCCCCTTCTTCCACAAATTCCTCGCTGGGAGATTTCTCGCCGTTTCTGGCCGTAGCCAACGCATTTTTCCGAAACTCACTTTCGCCGTCCGAAACACCGGCGAAATTCGGATGATCCGAATAAATTTTGAAACTTGCCCCAATTCCCAATTTCCCGATTCGCTTGGAAACTTCGTCCAGACGGGTATGAAACTGGATCATACCATTGGCATCCATTGAACCGGAATGCAGCACCTTATCTTTGGAAAAATCATCTGTTGCAGCCATGAGGACATTGGCTGTGGCACGTGCATTGCGTACTGGAGAACCCGAAACTTCCCTGAACGCCATGATGACCAGAACACATGCGAGCGAAATCAATATCGCATCCATTATCATCACGATATCAAAGTTCTTATTGGAAAATCTAGTTCTCATCATACTTCCCCAGTGGCGACACCCAAGCTGGAGCAATATGAACTAAATGTTTGAAAACCCAGTGAAAATACTGGGTAAACAGAACCCTAAGGAATACTGGACTTATGTCTGTAAATCGCGCCTTTCCCAGCCCTCCCCGGTTTGGTTTCTGAACCAGGTGGATTGCCGTTTGGCATATTGCCTTGTCGCCGTTTTTGCACGTTCTGTTGCCGCCTCTAACGCCAATTCACCACGCAAATAGGCTCTCAATTCGCGCACTCCGATCGCCTTCATCGACGGCAGATTGTCCGCCAATCCAAGTTTCAGCAGCGCATCAACTTCCTCAATCGCACCGCGATTGATCATCTCGTCAAATCGGCGCTCGATCCGCTCATGCAGTACAGCACGTGGTGGTTCGACAATGATCTTCAGGAGATTGTCATGCGCCAGAACTGGCTCTTCACTCCGGCGTTCCTGCCACTGGGACAAGGGGACGCCAGTACTGTCAAACACTTCCAGGGCACGTACCAGCCTTTGAACATCTGACGGGCGGAGTTTTTTTGCTCCCTCTAAATCCCGACGCTCCAATTCACCATGCAATTTCTGCGGCGTTTGGGCTGCAAAATCACGCCAATAGGTTCGAATGGCCGGATCAGCTTCGGGGATATCCGACAGCCCCTCCAACAATGCCTTGAAGTAGAGGCCCGTTCCCCCCGTCAAAATAGGCACATTACCTGCATCATGAATTTCGGGGATTAGGGAACGCATTTCCTGCAGCCACTCGGCTACAGAATAGGCATGTGCCGGATTCACATGGCCATAGAGATAATGCGGGGCACGATCCACTTCATTTTTTCCAGGCCTGGCTGTCAGCACCTTCAAACCGCTATAGACTTGGCTGGCATCAGCGTTGACGACCACACCGCCATGTTTTTCTGCAAGCTCAAGGGCAAGGCTGCTCTTGCCCGAAGCGGTCGGTCCCGCTATCAGGATCGCAAATGGGCGATCAGGCATCTGCCCGCTCCTCGGCGCACTCAACAAGAATACAGGTCAGGCCAATGTCCCTGGTGGCAACGCTCATAGCCAATCCGAAAAACCCGGTTCTTTCTGAAGATATCTCGACTTCGGTCATGAAGGACTTGAACTCGCATGCGGTCTACTGGCTCGCAGACGGTGTTGCCTGCGACATTCCGATGCCCGATAGCACAAATCAGGAGACAGCAGAAGAAATCATCGCCGGGACCATCGCCGATCAGCCAATTGATTTTGCTATTCAGCAAGCCGAGACACGGCGAAAAAAGGCGCTGATCGCGGACATGGATTCCACCATGATCGATCAGGAATGCATCGACGAATTGGCCGATGAGGCAGGTTTTGGAAAACAGGTAGCCGAGATCACCGCACGCGCGATGAACGGCGAAATCGAATTCGAACCGGCATTACGCGAACGCGTTTCTCTGCTCAAGGGACTACCAAATACTGTCATCGGTCACGTCATTGAAAATCGTATTGATCTTGCTGCCGGCGGAAAACAACTGGTCTCTACCATGCGGGCAAACGGGGCCTATTGCGCGCTTGTATCCGGCGGCTTCACCCATTTTACCGGCGTAATCGCTGAAATGCTGGGTTTCGACGAACATCAAGCCAACATCCTTGTGGAAGAGAACTCCGTATTGGTTGGCAAGGTCCGCGACCCGATACTCGGGCGCCAGGCCAAGGCGGAAGCAATAGCCACCCTTTCCGAGCGACTCGGGATTGCCGATCTGGATTTCATTGCTGTTGGTGATGGCGCCAACGACCTTGCAATGTTGAAGCTCGCGGGCACCGGCGTTGCCCTGCATGCAAAGCCTGTCGTTGCAGCCGAAGCACAGGTCAGGATTGACCACGGTGATCTGACGGCACTTCTCTACCTTCAGGGGTATCGCTGGTCGGATTTTGTTTCGTGACACCCCTGGAAACCGAAAATCTTATCCTGAGAAACTGGAAGGATTCCGATCAGGCCCTGTTTCATGAAATCAATCATGACGACGCGGTCATGAGGTATTTCCCCTTCCGCCGCGACGAACAACAATCTGCTGAATTGCTGGAGCGGCTAAAGCATCACATAGACCGCAACGGATATGGATTCTGCGCAATCGAACTTAAAAGTACAGGAGAATGCGCAGGGTTCTGCGGTATTGAAAATACTGAAATCGAAAATGTCTTTCCGAAAGGAACGATCGAAATCGGTTGGCGACTTTCCCGCCATTATTGGGGACACGGCATCGCAACAGAAGCGGGCCGGGCTTGGCTGGAATTCGGATTCGAAAACAAGGACTTCCGGGAGATTGTTTCATTTGCCGTTCACAATAATGATCGCTCGACCGCGGTCATGAAACGTCTCGGTTTGAAAATCCGACCCGAAAGGGAGTTCTTACACCCGGCTGTACCGGACACGCACCCTCACCTCCAGCGCCATGTCGTTTATACGATTACGGCCGACGAGTGGAGCGCGCACAAAAAGAGGGCGGTGTCACCACCGCCCCATAATTCCTGAACTAGCCATTCACCAGTTCCGGCGGCCTCATGCCTCGATACGAACTACCACAAACCGGATTTCGCCGGCCTTTGATGAAATCATTAGCAGCGCATTCTTGCGCCCGTCATCTTTCAGTTCCTCGACACGCTCGACAACTTCTTCCGGTGTCTCGACAGGTTCCTGGCCAACTTCGATGATGATTTCGCCCGCCTTGATTTCCTTGTCCTCGGCATGACTACCCGGCGCGACCGCGGTGATCAGCACGCCATTCACATTCTCATCGATGCTTTCATTTTCGCGGACTGTATCGGTCAACTCCATCAAGGTCAGACCAAGTACTTCGGTTGATTTTGTTTCATCCTCGGAATCTGCACTATCAGTGTCGATCTCGGCTTCGGCCAAGCGCTTTTCGCCGTCTTCCAGGCGTCCAATCTCGACCTTGAGCGTCTGCTCCTCACCCTTGCGCAGGACAAGCACATCGACCTCCTTGCCAACCTCGGTATCTGCGACGATTTTCGGCAGATCACGCATTTTCTCGATACGCTTGCCGTTAAATTCCAGCACAACATCGCCCGGCTTGATCCCGGATTTTTCTGCCGGCCCGTCGGATACGACATCACCCACAAGGGCACCGCGCGCTTCATCTAGTCCAAGGGATTCGGCAATTTCATCGGTCACAGATTGGATCTGAACCCCAAGCCAGCCACGCCTTGTCTCGCCAAACTGCACCAGATCATCAATGACCTTTTTCGCGAGATTCGTGGGAATTGCAAAACCCAGGCCGATCGAACCGCCGGACGGAGAAATGATCGCCGTGTTGATACCGATGACATTACCATCCATGTCAAATAGCGGCCCGCCCGAGTTTCCCTTGTTGATGGATGCATCAGTCTGGATGAAATTGTCATAGGGGCCGGAGTTTATATCACGGCCAATTGCCGAAATGATCCCCAGCGTTACTGTGCGCCCGAAGCCAAACGGATTTCCGATGGCCAACACCCAGTCGCCGATCCGCGCTGAATCGGAATTGCCGAATTGCACCGCCGTAAGCTGCTTTTCGGTTTCCACCCGCAACACGGCAAGGTCGGTCTTGGTATCCCGGCCGATGACTTCGGCAGTCAATTGTGCACCGTCGGAAAAGTTGACAATCACCTCATCGGCATCGGCAATCACGTGGTTATTGGTAACAATGATGCCGTCAGCATCGATAACAAAACCCGATCCGAGCGAGTTGCGAGTCCGTGGGCCATTGTTCGGACGATCGGGAAACAGCTCATCAAAAAATTCCTGGAACGGGCTGCCTTCCGGAACTCTTGGTGTCGCATTGGGGCGCCGCTGCTCCACTTTTTGCGATGTCGAAACGTTAACAACCGCCCCTATCAGGCCCTCGGCGAGATCAGCAACCGATTCCGGTCCCTGTGCCATCGCCGATGTTTTCAAGGTGACCCCCTGACCAGCGGCCAGCAAAAGCGCAAGGGCGATCACAGCGGTCAGGCGGGTAAACGAGAATTTATTCAGCATCGCAAGCATTCTTTTTTCCTCGATGACGGGTAGTGGCGCACCGCCCTATCCCTTGACTATCCAAATCAGGCCTACGCCTATGATCATTGCAACTACGCCAAAATTGCGAAGCGTATGGTCGGGTATTTCCGGCACCAGTCGGGCAAGGTTTTTCACACCCGAAGGGAATGCAGCATAGATCAAACCTTCCAACACCAGAAACAGGCCAAATCCGATCGCCAGCTCATGCATTCCCATTACTGCGTCAATACTCCATTCGAGATTTCAACAATCACAATTCCGGGCAAACTCATGCCCTGGTTCAGTTGCTGTCGCTAGTGGCAGCCTGATCGTCATCAGTCTGCACTTCATCGACTTTAACATCGGCCTCAGCGGCAGGTGCTGGCGCTGGAAGCCCGTCAAGCCGTGATTGCTCGAAATACCGGAAGAAATCCGAATCCGGCGACAGAACCATCGTCGTTCCCGAACTCTGCAGTGCCTGGGTATAGGCAGCCATCGAACGATAGAACTCGAAGAACTCCGGATCCCGGTTGAATGCCTCGGCAAAAATGGCGTTACGCTCCGCTTCGCCTTCACCTCGGAGGATCTCCGATTCCCGCTGGGCATCGGCAACAATTTCGACGACCTGCCTGTCGGCAACTGCTCGAATCCGCTGCGCGGCTTCCCGGCCACGAGCCCGGATCAATTCCGCTTCGGCAAGACGCTCTGCCTTCATCCGCTCAAACGTCTGATCCGAAACTTCGCGTGTCAGGTCAGTCCGGCGAATTCGTACATCCTCGATCTCCAGTCCAAGCGACACAGCATCGGGCCTTAGCTGGTCTCGAACCTCACGCATCATCGACAGGCGTTCGTCCGATAGTGCCGCTTCAAACCCGCGGAGGCCGTAAACACCGCGCAGTGCCGAATCGAGACGGGTACGCAATCTGGCTTCGGCCAGGGTCACGTCACCACCAACTGTCGCCCGGAAACGTTCAGGATTGGCGATCCGGTAGACGACAAAGGCATCCACTTCGTAGAATTTACCGCCGGATACCTGCACGCGGATATCTTCGAGATCAAAGCGCAGTTTGCGGTCCTCGATAATCTGGACATTATCCGCATCAATGAATGCAAATGGCAGTTTGAAATAAAGACCGGGTTCGGTCTTTACGGACTGAATTTCACCGAAACGGACGACAATCGCCTGTTCCCGCTCATTCACGACGAAAATCGCGTTATAGATAAGCAGCGCAACAATGGCGACGCCAATTAATATGATCGGTAGCCGGTTCATTGGGATGCTCCTTGTTGTCTGGCGCGTACTTCAGGCAGTGGCAGATACGGAACAACGCCCTGCCCTCCCTGACCTTGGCCAATAATCACCTTGTTGGAGCCTTCCAGAACATTTTCCATTGTTTCAAGGAAAAGCCGTTTGCGGGTAACTTCCGGAGCCTTGCGATACTCGTCATAGACGGAAACAAACCGTTGTGCCTCACCCTCGGCTTCCTTGACTATCCTGCCCTTATAGGCAGCGGCAGCTTCCCGGATCTGGGCACCCTCACCGCGGGCAGCACCCAGTTTCTGGTTCGCATATTGCTGGGCTTCCTCGACAAACCGGTCTTCATCCTGCTCTGCACGCTGAACCTCATCAAATGCGTCAGCCACCGGTCTCGGCGGCGCAACATCTTCAATGGTAATCCGGTTCAACTGCACACCGACGCCATATTCATCCAGGGTCGACTGGACAATAGTGAGAACATCTTCCGAAATGCCGGCACGATCGTCACGGAACACATCCTGCGCCGGCCTGCGCCCGACAACCTCACGCATGGCGCTTTCGGCCAGTTGTCTTACGGTTTCATCGGGATTGGCCACATTAAACAGATAATCCGACGGATCGGTCACGGAATAGAGGATCGCGAACGTCACATCCACAATGTTCTGGTCGCCCGAAAGCATGAGACCGCCTTGGGCACTTGTCCGCGAGGC
The DNA here is from genome assembly GCA_039030215.1 of Pseudomonadota bacterium. Taxonomy (GTDB): domain Bacteria; phylum Pseudomonadota; class Alphaproteobacteria; order Rhizobiales; family Rhizobiaceae; genus BOKV01. The sequence goes on along the minus strand of JBCCEP010000040.1, from coordinate 2,896 downwards.
GCTGCCAATCGAGATTTGACGCTCCTGAATATTGGCAATTTCCACGGTTTCAATCGGCCAGAAATGGAAATGCAGGCCCGGACCGGAAATCTCGTCTTTCGGCTTTCCGAATCGTAACTCAACGCCGCGTTGGTCAGGCTGAACCGTATAAATTGATTGGAAAAGCCATAAGGCAATGAGCGCAACGAGCGCGATTATCCAGAAGAAGGGCGAACCACCGCCTCCGCCAGGCATTGCCTTTTTTAGACGATCCTGCCCCTTGCGAATAATTTCTTCAAGATCAGGGGGCGTTCCTCCACCACGCGGAGTTTGGGGACCTTGGCCCCATGGACCTCCAGATCCGTTACTGTTGTTGTTCCAGCCACCGCCGGATTGATTGCTCCAGGGCATTCAATGTCCTTTATAAATGCAAATGAGACTTTCGGTTATTTGGGTTATAGGCATCAACCTTGCCGCTTTCAATTAAATCTCTTGTAACCCGTCGTTCAAATGGCCAAAGCGACTGTGCCAATGCGACGCATGCTTAACGTAATTGCTCAATTTTTGGAATTATAAACGGTCATACACTGCAAATCGAGTAGCAGCTATGTCCTTTTCACCTGCCGGAAAGTCTTCTTCATGGGCAATTTGCCAATAATCTTGGTCGATTTCCGGAAATTTCGTGTCACCCTCCGGGGAAGCCAGAACATGGGTAATATACAGTCTGTCGGCTGAGCCAATCGTTTTCGAATAAATTTCACCCCCTCCAATCACGCATATTTCATCGACATCATTCAATTCAGCATGCTGCCTTGCTCGAGCAATTCCGGCTTCAATACCTGAGACAATCTCAATACCATCCGCACTAAAATCCGAATTTCTGGTGACAACAATGTTCAGACGGCCAGGCAGAGGTTTTCCGATCGATTCATAGGTTTTCCGACCCATGATAATCGGCTTTCCCATGGTGATTTGCTTGAACCGCTTTAGATCGGAGGATAGCCGCCAGGGTAATCCGCCCTCGACGCCGATAACATCATTATCGCCGATTGCTGCAATCAGAACCAGATTGATGGTTTGTTCGTCCATGGCTCCTCGCTAGCAGATTGAATCGCCTTCTGCCATTGGAAATCAAAACAGTCACCGCTTTGTTTCCAAGGAAGTCTGCTGCTAACCATGGCATGTATCGTAATTTGCTTTCCGCACTGACCGGCATTATTTATTAAGGGTCTTGGAACGTTCAGGGCATGTTATGAAAATACGCAGTACCCCAACGACTGTCGTGATTGTTGCCATCGGCCTGGCGGTCTCTTCCTGCCAGACTTCCGACACCTCCGGACCGTCGACGGCTGTCGTTCCGGTTGATGCTCAACCGACCGCACCTGCCGTAAATCCCAATTGCATAACCGAACTTGCCAAAGGACCGCCATCCAAACCAGCCAGAGGTGCGGATTTTGGCCAGGCTGCTGCAAAAGACAATGCCGATGGTGGTCAGGGCCTTATCCAGACGATAGGTGGACACTTCGGCGGCCAGACCGCTGCAGCAACCGATAGCGCAAATTCCGCGGAAGTCAGCAGCAATGAAGATGTAAAAGGCACCTGGAACATTACCGATGGCTCACCGAGTTGCGTATGCAAACTGGCCATGGACGGGGTGTTTGCGACACAGGGTCGGGGAAGCGACACCGGAACCGTAAAGTTGAACGAGTGCACCAGCCCCGGAATCACCAATATGGCGGCATGGTCGATCGCATATACCGCCAATGGCTACGACTCAAAGCTGGAACTTCAGACGAAGGACAGGAAAACCGTGCTGGCAACCCTGAATCGCGACGGTGTCCACTATTTTTCCGGAACACTCTCTAATGGCACGCCAATTACCATGTGGCGGGACGGCCAAAACTACAATCAGCTGCAATTCGGCCAAAGCCAGACACAACCGGTTCAGTAAATACCCACACTATACCGCAATCGGCGCTCTGATCGTTGGTTGCGCATCATAGCCGATCAGCTCAAAATCCTCATATTTGAACTCTGTCAATTCTCGCACGTCCGGATTGATCCTCATTTCCGGCAATTTCCCGGGAACGCGCGTAAGCTGCAAACGGGCCTGCTCAAAGTGATTGTGATAAAGATGTGCATCCCCAAAGGTATGGACAAACTCGCCAGGCTTCAGTCCGCATACCTGCGCGATCATCATTGTGAGCAAGGCATAGGAAGCGATGTTGAACGGCACGCCAAGGAAGATATCGGCTGACCGCTGGTACAATTGGCACGACAACCGGCCATCTGCGACGTAAAACTGGAACAGGCAATGGCACGGCGGTAGCGCCATTTCGTCGACCTGAGCCGGGTTCCATGCGGTCACGATATGACGGCGTGATGCCGGATTTTCCTTGATCGCCCGGACGAGGTTCCTGATCTGATCAATCTGGCCGCCTGCCCCATCGGGCCAGCTGCGCCACTGATATCCATAGACCGGGCCAAGATCTCCATTCTCGTCGGCCCATTCATCCCAGATCGAAACACCATGCTCATGCAAATAGCCGATATTGGTGTCGCCCTTCAGGAACCACAAGAGTTCAACGATGATTGACTTCAAATGCAGTTTTTTGGTCGTCAGAACCGGGAATCCATCTTCAAGATTAAACCGCATTTGATGGCCAAAGACCGACCGCGTACCGGTACCGGTTCGATCTCCGCGGTCGACACCGTCCGACAGCACCATGTCCAGTAGATCAAGATATTGTTGCATTGAAATATGACCGATTCGCTCTATCCTTCGGCGATCGAATTTCACCTTCAACCGTGTCGCCAGTCCGTAAAGCAAACCGCCGGATCTGGTTTGGGCTGATATAAATGTCGTCTGGTCCTGGGAGATAGTTCGCATCAGGAGATCGCAGGAACCCAAAACCAT